>JAWOBH010000022.1:0-6206 GCA_046498125.1 Prochlorococcaceae cyanobacterium
TGCCGGGCCCTGCTGCGCCGCACCAGCAACCCCTCCGCCGCCAGCAAGGTGCTGGAGCACGCCAACCTGCGGCTGTTTCAGGATGAATGCCGGGTCACCCGCAACGGCTGCGAGGTGAACCTCTCCCCCAAGGAATACCGGCTGCTGGAGCTGTTCATGCAACACCCCAGGCGGGTGTGGAGCCGCGACAAGCTGCTCGAGCAGGTGTGGGGAACGGACTACTTCGGCGACAGCAAGACCGTGGACGTGCACATCCGCTGGTTGCGGGAAAAGCTGGAAGCGAAACCCTCGGCCCCCGAGCACCTGATCACCGTGCGCGGCTTCGGCTACCGGTTTGGCTGACCTGCGCGAGCCCTCACCCCGCCGCTGGGCCCTCTGGCAACGGCCCGAGCAGCCCGGCGACGCTGAATCCGTGGGCGCCATGCAGCTGCTCAGCTGGATCGATTCCTCCCCGGTGGGCTGGGTGCTGCTGGCCCCGGACGGTGGACTGCACCATCTCAATCCCCGGGCCGAACGGATCCTGGGACTGAAGGCCGGCCGCCACCTGCAGGGCCGGCCACTGGCCGAGCTCTGCCCCGATCCCAACCTGCTCAGCTGCGTGGCCATGGCCCGGCGTCACGACAGGCCCCAGCGGCTGGAGTGGCAGCTCAACCACCAGGACCTCGACGTGATGGTGGTGCCCGCCATCGGCGGCTGGATCGGCGTGCAACTGCAGAGCCGGCGCTCGCTGGAGGCCCAGCTGGAGCAGCAGGAGCGCTGGGTGAGCGACGTGGCCCACGAGCTCAAGACCCCCCTCACCGCCCTGCTGCTGGTGGGTGACAGCCTGGCCGCCCAGGTGACCGACCAGAACGCCCGGCTGGTGGAGCGCCTGCAGCGGGAGCTGCTGCGCCTGCAGGAGCTGGTGAGCGATCTGCTGGAGCTGTCGCGCCTGGAGAACACGGTGCCGGGGCGCGGCCTGAAGCTGGCGCCGGTGGAGCTGGGCCGGCTGGTGGAGCAGGTGTGGGCGGGTCTGCGGCCCCTGGCCGAGCAGCGCGGCGTCCACCTGCTGATGCAGCTGCCGGGGGAGATCAGCGTGCAGGCTGATGCCTCACGTCTGCACCGGGCCCTGCTCAACCTGATCGACAACGCCCTGCGCTACAGCCCCGACGGGGCGCCCCTGGAGGTGGGCCTCTCCAGCCGGGGGGGCTGGTGTCAGTTGAGTGTTCGTGACCATGGCCCCGGCCTCAGCCAGGAAGATCTTGAGCACATGTTCGAGCGCTTCTACCGCGGCGATCCGGCCCGGGCCCGCAGCCAGCGCGCCGGCAGCGGCCTGGGCCTCTCGATCGTGCAGCAGATCGCCGTGACCCATGGCGGGCGGATCCAGGCCGGCAACCACCCGGAGGGCGGAGCGCGGATGGACCTGCTGCTGCCCACCGAGGGACTCGGCGTCTAGCCGTCAGCCGCTGAGCTCAGCCCGCGTAATGGGGGTCAAGCCAGCAGCGCGGGAGGTCTTCACCGGAGGGGAAGAACAGGTTGGCCTTGGTGAGGGCCTGGGGATCCTGCATCTCCTCGCCGGCGTGCAACCTGGCCCGCACCTCGGTGGCGAAGGGATCGAACAGCTGCTTGAGGTCGAGCACCTCAACCAGGCTGCTGTCGTCGTCGTGGCGGATTTTCAGAAACATGGCGGCCCCTCCTGAGGGGTTCTCCCTCCAGTGTGGAGCTCAGCTGACCCGCACCTCAACCACCCGGCCGCCCAGACGGCCCACCCGTTGCAGGGCTTCATTCATCCGGGTGAAGGGCACCCGGATCACGGTTTCGGCCGAGCGCACGTAGGCGTTGTCAGCCACCCCGGTGACGAGAATGGTCACCAGGCGGCCACTGGGTCCATCACTGCTGCGGGTGCCGGCCATCACCGGAAGCCCGCCCACCAGGTCGCGGCGGTCGCTGTTGAACACCGCCACGCTGGTGCCCAGCTCCCCGTCGTAGACGCCCGTGCCGATGGCGGAACGGAAGAAGGCAGGACCCGAGCTGGGCGGGTTCACGGCGATCGGCCGGTTGGTGTGCACCACCTTGTTGAGGCGTGACTGCACCCCCACAACATCGCCCTTCACTGAAGCGGCGGCGCCGCGGGCCAGCTGCATCAGCCAGGAGAACTGGCGACCCTCATGGCCCTTGGAGTAGTCCCAGCCGTGGATGTAGGGCACCACATCCTGGCCGAAGCGCTCCTGATACTCGTCGCTGTCGAGGTAGGAGTCGATCTCGGCGTCGTAGCCCTGGTCCTGCAGGATCGTGAAGTGGTGGAGCATCTCGGCCTTGTTCTGGGGGGCACGACCGAGCAGATGTTTGAAGTTGAGCTCGATGAAGCGATAGGGATTGCAGTTCTCAAAGAAGCGCTCTTTGTAGAGCCCGCTCTTGGCCACCTGACGCACGAACTCCCGCACGCTCAGATCACCGTTGCGGAACAGCGACTCCAGCCCATCGAGCCGCTCGCTCTTCATCAGATACTGATGACCCAGCACTTGTTGGTAGACAGCGCGGATGATGGTGTTGCGATCCTCATTCGAGGCCTGCGCCCAGTTTTCCTTGTCGCGGTCGTTGGCGTAACGCTCGATGCCGAGCACGGGGGCTTTGACAAGGGCCATGGGTGGTGGTGGTGGGAGGGCAGGGAGAGCGCCCAACGGACGCCGCCTGAAACTAAGGGCCGCCCCTGGCATCCCCCAACCAGGTTTCATTGAACGTTTCGCTTTCCATGAAGAGCGGTGAAGTTGCCGCCCCGAAGCGATCAGCAGGCGCTGGCCGATGTCCACAGCGGCGGCCAGTCCGCAGGGCTAGGGTTGATCTGCGTCCGTTCCTCCAATCCCACACCCGCTCGGCCATGCACTTCTGGGCACCGGAGATCGACCCCTCCCATCCGATGGATTGCACCCAGGCGGAGCGCTACGCCATCCAGAGGCTCGACAATTCCGCCTACCTCGCCGTGCAGGGCAGCGACGAGCACCTCAGTGAGGTGAGCAACCCCGAGCAGGCCTTCCTGTTCCACACCCATGAAGCGGCCCTGCGGGCTGCCCATGAGCTCAACAACACCGGCCGGGGACCGGTGGACGTGGTGAAGATCGAGTGGGAACCCGCCCACTCCTGAGCGCCTGCGGGAGCCTCCCTAGGCTGGGCCAACGCCCGGCGCACCGCAGATGACCATCTTCGCCGACAACAGCCTCAGCATCGGTCGCACTCCGATGGTGCGCCTGCAGCGGGTGAGCGAGGGCTGCGGCGCCCGGGTGCTGGCCAAGATCGAGGGACGCAACCCGGCCTACTCGGTGAAATGCCGCATCGGGGCCGCGATGATCTGGCGGGCGGAACAGGACGGGCTGCTGGGGCCGGGCAAGGAGCTGATCGAGCCCACCAGCGGCAACACCGGCATTGCCCTGGCCTTCGTGGCGGCCTCGCGCGGCATCCCGCTCACCCTCACGATGCCGGAAACGATGAGCCTGGAGCGGCGCAAACTGCTCACCGCCTACGGCGCCCGCCTCGTGCTCACCGAGGGACGGATGGGCATGGCCGGTGCCATCGGCGCCGCCCGGGAGCTGGCCACGTCCGACCCGGACCGCTACGTGCTGCTGCAGCAGTTCGCCAATCCCGCCAATCCCCAGATCCACCACGACACCACCGGGCCTGAGATCTGGACCGACACCGAGGGGCAGATCGATGTGCTGGTGGCGGGAGTGGGCACCGGCGGCACCATCACCGGGGTGAGTCGCTACATCAAACACACCCTGGGCCAGCCGCTGGAGTCGGTGGCCGTGGAGCCGGTCAACAGCCCGGTGATCAGCCAGACCCGTGCCGGAGAGGAGTTGCGCCCCGGGCCCCACAAGATCCAGGGCATCGGCGCCGGTTTCGTGCCCGCCAACCTCGACCTCGATCTGGTGGACCGGGTGGAAACCGTGAGTGACGAGGAGGCGGTGGCCATGGCCCGCCGCCTGATGAAGGAGGAAGGGATCCTGGCCGGCATCTCCTGCGGGGCCACCACCGCCGCGGCCCTGCGCCTGGCCGCCGATCCGGCCTACGCGGGCAAGACGATCGTGGTGGTGCTGCCCGATTCCGGTGAGCGCTACCTGAGCTCGGTGCTGTTCGAGGGCGTCTTCGACGAGCGTGGCCTGGCCCCGGCGCCGCTGCCGCGCTGAACTGCGGCGCTGAACTGTCGCGCCGAACTGGCTCGCCGAGAGGCCCGGAATGATCCGGTCACATTTTTGCGGCGGCCAGTCACATCCCTGGCGGAGCGGCCCCTGAGGATGGAAGCCAAGCCCGATCACCGTGATGGCCATGACCTCCCCTGTCCGATTCCGCCCAGCCGCCCTGCTGGCCGGCACCCTCGGCATTGCCGCCCTCAGCCTGGGCGCCGCCCTGCCGGGCCGGGCCGACGACCCAGCCCCCCAGCGCCTCACCCCCGCTCAGGAGGCCCAGACCTTTCCGGAGCGCAAGGCCGCGCTGCTGCGCCATCAGCGCGAGCGGATTCAAGCGCTCCAGAGCGGTGAGCGCTGCATCAGCGCCGCCGCCGACTCCGCCGCCCTGCGCAGTTGCCTGCAGGAGCAGTGGCAGCAGAAAAAAGCGCAGCGCCAGCAGCACCGCGAGACCATGCGCGAGATCGATGAGCGCAGCGGCATCACGGCACCCATGGGCCGGCGGGGCGGTGGCGGCTGGGGCAAAGGCCGCAGGGGCAATTGAACGCCCGGGTGAGCGGCCCGGCGTGAAGCCTGATGGCGACAACCTGGGCAGCCGTGCGGGTGCTGCCTAGGTTGCATTCAGCACATCTGCACCCAGGAGGACAGGCCATGCACACCCACGATCTGGAAAATCACGACAACCTCTACGCCGATGAAGTGGCGGCCGTGATCGGTGAAACCCCGGCCGACGCCCGGGCCCATGCCGTCTGGGCCGTCGCCGTGATCGCGGCGATGGTGGTGGGCCTGGGGATCGCCCTGAGCGTGCTCTGAAGCCGGCCTGCGCCCATGGGTCATAATGCGTAAACCGACATAGTTCAGTTTTCCCATCGCCATGGGCGCGCCCACCAGCACTTCAGAGCCCAGCCCCGAGCTGCTGGAGGAGTTGAGCCAGTTCTTCCGCCTGCTCAGTGAGCCGGCCCGGCTGCAACTCCTCTGCCATCTCAAGCAGGGCCCCCTTGATGTGGCCTCCCTGATCGAGGCCACCGGCTTTTCCCAGTCGCACATCAGCCGCCAGCTGGGCCAGCTTCAGCGCGCAGGCCTGGTGAGCTGCCGGCGCGAGGGTGTGCGCATGATCTATGCGGCCGACGACGAGCTGGTGCATGATCTCTGCGCCCTGGTGCAGTCACGCCTGAAGCAGCGCCTCGAAGCCCAGCTGCGTCAGCTGCAGGCTGCCTGACCACCGCTTTGCCTCCATGCCCCTCTCCCGACGGCGCCTTCTGGAGCTGGCGGGCGCAGGCACCGCTGGGCTGATTGCCGGCGGCTGGTGGCCCAGCTCAGCGGCGGCCCAGCTGCCGCCGCGCGGCGACCTGCGCCTGGCCCTGATCAGCGACCTCAACGCCAGCTACGGCTCCACCACCTACATCACCCAGGTGCATCGCGGCGTGGAACTACTCGGCGCCCTGCAGCCCGATCTGGTGCTCTGCGCCGGCGACATGGTGGCGGGACAGAAGCTGGGGCTGAACAGCAGCCAGCTCGATGCCATGTGGGCCGGCTTCGATCGGGATCTGCTCCAGCCTGTGCTGCGCCGGAGCGGCGGCTTCGCGCCGGCCATGGGCAACCACGATGCCTCCAGCAGTCGCGGTGCCGGTGGCTTCACCTTCGCCCTCGACCGGGAACGGGCCGCCCGCTACTGGCTGGCCCGCCAGGGCAGCCTGAGCCTGGCGTTTGTGGAGGCCAGCCAGTTCCCCTTCCGCTACAGCCTGCGCCAGGGCCCGCTGTTCGCGGTGGTGCTCGATGCCTCCTCGGCCACCGTCACGGCCGCGGACTGGGCCTGGGCGCGGGGCCAGCTGAGCAGCCCCCAGGCCCGGCAGGCCCGGCTGAGGCTGGTGATGGGGCACCTGCCCCCCTACGGCGTGGGCCTGGGACGGGACCGCCCCGGGGAGGTGCTGAACCAGCCGGAGCACCTGCGGCAACTGCTGACAGCCCCCGCCAGCCACCTCTACGTGAGCGGCCACCACCATGCCTACTTCCCGAGCACGGGCGGCGGCATGAACCTGCTCAGCCTGGGGG
>JAWOBH010000108.1:0-6404 GCA_046498125.1 Prochlorococcaceae cyanobacterium
GGAGTACCCTCCAGGCCAAAGGTGACCGCACCGCTGTAGACGTAGGCGACGGTGATCGCGAGCGCGATCAGGGTCATCATCCCCGGACTACGATCCGAGAGCTCGTTCTTCAGTCCGGAGAGAAACGGCCAGCCCCCGTAGAAGAAGATCACCGAAGCGAGGCCGAACACGATATAGGTCGACCCGGGAAAGCTGAACGAGAAGCCGAGGAAACCCTGAATGATCGGCGCGAGGGCGAGCACCGGAAGCGTGAGCACGAGCGTAACGTAGAATCGCTTCCGGAAGTCGCGGATCCCCAGGGACGGAGGGTTGTGCCGATGTCGATGCCGGTGACCTGCGGAAGGGGCGTGGGGATCAGACTTCCAGGATAGAAGCAGCCTGTCGGCGGAACCGCCCGGACCTCTCAGCTGAGCGGATCAGACGATCAGATCAGATGATCAGATCAGACGATCGGGCCGCGCTGTTGATCCGGCAGGGGCCTGGACGGCGGAGGCCTGAGCAGCGGCACCACACTGCTGAGGCCGATCATCAGAAACGAGAGTGCACCCACCAGGGCCAACAGGCGCAGGGGCAGCGGCAGCCCCTGGCTGACTGGCAGATCGTCGTCATCCCCTGGGGCATGGCCGATCGGGCGCCCACGGCCGCCCTGGTGACGCTGACCCATGAGGCCGCCGGAATCACTCTTCCTCGTCGGTGCCGCCGATGGGAATGAGCTTGATCTGTTTGCGCCCCAGCTTGATCTCGAACTCATCGCCGGGCTGCAGGCCGAGCTGGGCGGTGTAGGCCTTACCCACGAGCAGATTGCCGTTGAACTGCACCTTGGTGACGTAACTGAGCTTGCGGCCACCCTTGCCCCGGCCCTGGCCGGCACCATCACCGAGGCTCACGCCCTTGGCTTCCAGCAGGGCCTCGTAGAAGGCGGTGAAGTTGAGCCGCTCACTGCCGTCCTTCTTCGTGCTCACGTAGCCGCATTCGCGCACGAGCTCCGATTTCGAGGCGTCACCGAGCTCCTTCACCCGGGTCAGAAGATCCTGTCCTGTCAGCATGGTCCAAACCATTAACTTCCAAAGCATAGCCAATCAGCGATCAGGGCGATCAGTGCCGATCGAGCTGTGTGCAACCGGCCAGGCTTCAGCGGTTGAGGCGCTGCATCTGCCAGGTGACGAAGGTACCCACCGGGCTCCAGAGGAGATAGGGAACCAGCAGCAACCAGCCGACGTCGCTCACCCCGGCCACAGCGATCGTCAGAGCCACCCCCCACACCCAGCCCATGAATCCCACCGCTGTGCCGGACTCCAGCCGGCGGCTCCGGCAGATCACCCAGGTGTAGCTCTGCACCAGCACCAGCAGCAGGAGGTAGCCAGCCATCAGATCCCAGCGAGCACTGGCAGTCCACACCAGCAGCGCCGAAACGTAGAAACACGCGTAGATCAGCAGCCAGATCACGGGAATCAGGGGCTCGAAGCTGAGCCAGGCCGGCCGGCGCAACTGCAGGAACCAGGCGAAATCCGCTCGCCGGGGATTGAGGCTCACCGCCACCAGCAGCATCACCACCAGGATTGCCAGGGCAGCGCGCACAGCGGGCGGGTCCACTGGCACCACACTCCCACGACCCGGCAGCCCCTGCTCGAAAAGCGGGCGGCCCCGTGCCGGAGACGCCAATCAGAGAGGCCACTAAAACGGACCCACTGACCCGCGACACGAGCGCAACCGCGTGGACATCCTGCTGATCGGCCTGGGCACGATCCTGCTGCTGGCACTGCTGGCCACCGCGATGGCCGAA
This sequence comes from Prochlorococcaceae cyanobacterium, assembly GCA_046498125.1. Classification (GTDB taxonomy): domain Bacteria; phylum Cyanobacteriota; class Cyanobacteriia; order PCC-6307; family Cyanobiaceae; genus NIES-981. Next base: position 1,784 of record JAWOBH010000108.1, read on the forward strand.
CGCACAGTGCTGCCTCGCGTCACCCTGCTGTTGCTGCTCGGGGTGATCAGCGGACCACCCCTGCTCAACCTGATCCCCGCTGATCTGGTGGCCCAGTTCGGCGTGATCGCCGAGATCACCCTGCTGATGGTGGGCTTTCTGATCGGCGGCAAGCTCAGCCACCACTCCTTCAGCCATGGCGGCCGCCAGGTGGTTGCCATCTCCCTGATGGCCGCGATCTTCACGGTGCTCACGGTCACGCTCGGGCTCATGCTCCTGGGCCTGAGCTGGGAGATCGCCACGGTGCTGGGCTGCATCGCCGCGGCGACGGCGCCGACCGCCGTGCTCGATGTGGTCAGCCAGATCACGGCCGATGCCGGGCCCCGCCGCCGGTTCGGGGATCTGCTGCTAGGCATCTCCGCCCTCGACGACGTCTGGGCCCTGTTGCTGTTCGGAATCGGCCTGGCCCTGGCCACGGCCGGCCAGGGCGATGGCGGCAGCCCTCTGGCTCCCCTGCTCTGGGCCGGCCGGGACCTGGGGGGCGGCGCACTGGTGGGCCTGGCGGTGGGCCTGCCGGCGGCCCTGCTCACCGGTCGCATCCGCGCGGGCCAGCCGATGCTGCTCGAGGCCCTGGGGATCGTGCTGCTCTGCGGTGGCCTGGCGTCGCGCTTCGAGGTGTCCTATCTGGTGGCCGCGATGGTGATGGGGGCAGTGGTGGCCAACCTGGCCCGCCATCACGACTACCCCTTCCATGCCATCGAGGGCATCGAACTGCCCTTCATGGCTCTGTTCTTCGTGCTGGCGGGAGCGTCCCTGGATCCGGGCAGCCTGGCCCGCATCGGCGGTGTGGGCCTGGCCTACGTGCTGCTGCGCACCGCCGGGAAGATCTGGGGGGCCGCGGCCGGAGCCCAGCTGGCCGGCAGTGACGCCCTCACCCGGCGCTGGGTGGGCGCGGCCCTGCTGGACCAGGCCGGTGTGGCCGTGGGCATGGCCCTGGTGGCCAACGAACGACTGCCGGACCTCAGCGGGCCGGTGTTGTCCATCGCCATCGCCTCCACCGTGGTGTTCGAGCTGGTGGGGCCACCCCTGGTGCGGTTGGCCCTCACCCGTTTCCGCGACAGCCCCGATGCGCCCCTTCCCGCGTGCTGACGGGCGCGGACCCTACGCTGGCCCGTGAGCTCGGACCTCCATGGCAGCTGAGAGGATGACGGCTGGGCGACCGTGCAGCCGTCGTTTCGGCCTGGCCACAGCCGCCCTGATCGCTCTGCCGCTGCTGGTGGGCTGCCGCCAGCAGGGCGGCCCCGGCGGGCCGGCCGCGCCGCCGCTCAGCGTCAGCACGGAATCCGTCTCCGCCGGTCCCTTCAGCAGCACCGTCGACACGATCAGCACCCTGGAGGCGGTCGAGGAGGTGCGGTTGTCCTCCCAGGTCGACGGGCGCATCCGTGCGTTGCAGGTGAGCCAGGGGGATGCGGTGCGCGCCGGCGAGCTGGTGCTCGTGCTCGACCAGGTGCAGGCCCGCGCCGAGGTGGCCCGCCTGCGCGCCCAGGCCCGCACCGATCAGATCAACGCCGAGCGCTACGAGTTTCTGGCCCGGCAGGGAGCCGTGAGCGCCGAGCAGCGCGATGAGTTCCGCCTCAGGGCCGTGGCCTCCCGCGAGGAACTGCAGGCCCGGGAGGCCGACCTGGCCTTCCGTGACGTGCGCGCGCCGATCAGCGGCATCGTGGCCGATCTGCAGGTGAAGGTGGGCGATGTGCTCGAGGCCAACGAGCCCTTCACCCGCATCGTGCGCAACGACCGGCTGCAGGCCCGACTGGAGGTGCCGGCCCTCTACGCCGAGCGGGTGCGGCCCGGGCAGACCGTGGTGCTGCTGGATCCCAGCAGTGAGCGGGAGCTGGGCCGGGGCCGGGTGGGCTCAGTGGATCCCCTGATCGACGACGCCAGCCAGTTCCTGCTGGCCAAGGCCGAGTTCACTAACCCCACAGGCAACCTGCGCAGCGGCCAGCGCGCGCTCACGCGGCTGCTGCTGGAGGAGCGTCGCGAGCTCTCGGTGCCCTTCCAGTCCGTGACGCGCCAGTCCGGCCAGGCGTTCGTGTTCGTGCCCGGCAGCCTGGCCGATCTGGAGCAGAACCCCGGACGGCTGGATCTCGACAGCCTGCGCAACCTGCCGACGGACAGCCGCTTCGCCATCCAGGTGCCAGTGCGGCTGGGCCCGCTTCAGAACAACCGCTACCCGGTGCTCAGCGGCCTGGAGCCCGGCCAGGCGGTGATCACCTCCAGGCTGCTCAACCTGCGCCACGGATTGCCGATCCAGGTGGGCGGGACACCCTCCTCCCCCGCCGGCTCCTAGGGACCGATCATGGGGAGGTCTGCGGCCCCACGCCAACGGGATGGTTTCGCTTCAACCCTCCAGCAGCGCCGGCGGCGGCAGCGACACCCGTGACGGGGAGGGGCTGGGGGCCCGGCTGCGCCAGCTCCATGACCAGCTGCTGGAGGTGGTGCCGGTGGTGGACCGCATCGGCTGCGCCCTCTACGACCAGCGCGATGACCTGCTGCGCACCTTCGTGAACAGCACCCGCCGCGGCATCCCCATCGAGGCCTACGAATGGCGGCTGGCAGAGAGCGCTTCGCTCAGCCAGATGGCCCGCAGCGGCAGCACCCGCGTGATCGACGACATCCCAGCCGTGGTCACTGGAGACAGCCCCCATTCCCGCTGGCTGCTGGAGCAGGGCTACCGCTCCTCCTTCACCGTGCCGCTGCTGCAGCGGGACGCGCTGATCGGCTTCCTGTTCTTCGATTCCCTGCAACCGGCCGCCTTCACGGCCACGGTGCAGAGCAGCCTGGAACTGTTCGCCACCCTGATCAACCTCACGATCGGCCAGGAGCTGAGCCTGGTGCGCTCGATCACCACCTCGGCGGAGGTGGCCCGCGAGTTCGCCAACCTGCGCGACACCGAAACAGGCGGCCACCTGGAGCGCATGGCCCACTACGCCCGCGTGATCGGCCGGGAACTGCAGGCCAGCCACGGCCTCAGCGATGAGTTCGTCGAAAACCTCTACCTGTTCGCCCCCCTTCACGACATCGGCAAGATCGGCATCCCCGATGAGGTGCTGCTCAAGCCCGGCCAGCTGGATGCCGGCGAGCGCGAGCTGATGGAACACCATGTGCGCATGGGCGTGGAGGTGCTGGAGAAACTGATCGGCGACTTCGACCTGGAGCACCGCCAGGAGGTGGCGATGATGCGCAACGTGGTGGCCGACCACCACGAATGCCTCGACGGCTCGGGCTATCCCCGCGGACTGAGCGGCGAAGCCATCAGCCTGGAGGCCCGCATCATCGCCGTGGCCGACGTGCTCGACGCCCTCACCAGCCACCGGCCCTACAAGAAACCCTGGACCCTGGAGGCTGCCCTGGGGGAGCTGGAGCGGCTGGTGGCCCTGGGCAAGCTCGATCCCCACTGCGTGGCGGCCGTGGGCCGGCGTCGCCCGGAGGTGGAGGCGATCCGCGAGCGCTTCCGCGACAGCGACCCCTGATGGGGCCACAGTGGGGGCAGCCGCAACGCAGGGGATGGGAGTTCGCAGGGGACTGCGCCAGGGGATCGGGCGCTGGCTGCGGTTGGTGGGCGAGCGGCTCGATCCACCCGCCGGCGGCGAGCTCAGCCTGGCCAGCCGCAAGCTGCCCGCCCTGGGGGAGCTCGATGAGGGACCGGCCGCCGGCGATGAGGCCACCCCATCGGTCCCCTGGCAGGGTGTGAGGGAACGGGCCCTGGGCAAGAGCCTGGTGACCCTGCGCTCCGAGGCCCTCTACAGCCTGGGGGCCCTGCACGCCGCCCACCTGGCTGCCGCGGCCGTGTTCGACGACCGGAGGCTGGCGGCGGCGATCGCCCAGCGCAGCGGCGAGGTGGTGAGCGACGACACCCTCACCAAGCTGGCCGAGGCCGCCTCGATCTGGCACCGCGACAGTGCCTCGCTGGGCATGGCGCTCACCGCTGTGGGCGCCACCCAGGTGCCCGATCTGGTGCTGGCCGAGGCCCTGCAGGTGGACGAGCACGAGGCGGAGGCCCTCGACGCCATGACTGAGGGCTATCAGATCGAACTGAAGCGCCAGATCCTCGAGGAAGCCGACTCCTGAGCCCCGGAACCCGGACCTAACTGGACATGTGCTCGACGCTGCGCAGCGCCGGGCCCAGCAGATCGCTCACCCGGGCGAGCTCCTCCTTGCTGCCCATCACCACCAGCAGCTGCCCGGGCTCCAGCCGCTGCTCCCGTCCGGGGTTGGCCACCAGCTCCTGATCCGGCAGCGCGTAGCTGGTGCCGCGGTATTGCAGGCCGGCCTCCGCCTGGCGCTTGGGCTGGCGCACCGCCAGCACCAGGGCGCCGGTGCGGCGGCCCAGCTCCAGCTCACCCAGGCTGAGGCCGTTGAGACGCCCCAGGTCGGCCGGATCGGAGCTGAGCAGAAACTCCTCCACCTCACAGTCGCTGCCTGCCAGCAGGTCCATGAAGCTCACCGCCAGGGGCCGCAGGGCGGTGGCCGCCATCATGCGGCCTCCGCTCACATAGGGGCTCACCACCTCATCGGCCCCCGCCAGCCGCAGCTTGCGCTCCGCCTCGCTGCTGTCGGAGCGGGCGATCAGCCGGCAGCGCGG
>JAWOBH010000171.1:0-8513 GCA_046498125.1 Prochlorococcaceae cyanobacterium
CCGTCGGTGACGTTGATGGCATGCACCCAGCCGCGCAGCTGCCGGGCGGCCGCCAGGGTGCGTGCCATCAACGTCACCGACGGCAGCCGTGCCGTGATGCGCATGAGCAGCCTGGCGGTGTGCCGTTTGCTGCAGGAGGAGGGGCTCGAGCCCGTGCTGCAGATGGCCTGCCGAGATCGCAATCGCATCGCCCTCCAGGCCGACCTGCTCGGCGCCCACGCCCTCGGCCTGCGCAACCTGCTGTGCCTCACCGGCGATCCGGTGCGGGCCGGCGATCAACCCACGGCCCGGGGGGTGAATGAGCTGGAGTCGGTACGCCTGCTGCGTCTGGTGGATCAGCTCAACCAGGGAGCCGATCCGGTGGGCGGCAGCCTCCCCGATGGCGGCACCGCCTTCTTCGCCGGCGCCGCCGCCGATCCCCAATGTCCCAGCTGGTCGGGCCTGCGGGCCAGGGTGCGCCGCAAACGGGAGGCCGGCGCCCTCTTCCTGCAGACCCAGATGGTGACCGATGCGGAGGCGCTGCGGCGCTTTGTGGGGGAGATTGCGGCCCCCCTGGGGATACCGGTGCTGGCCGGGGTGTTTCTGCTCAAATCAGCTCGCAACGCGGCCTTCATCAACCGCGTGGTGCCGGGCGCCAACATTCCCCAGGCGGTGATCGATCGCCTGGCGGCGGCCCCGGACCCGGCCAGCGAAGGGGTCCGCATCGCCGCTGAGCAGGTGGCCCGCTACGTGACGATCGCCCAGGGGGTGCATCTGATGGCGATCAAGGCCGAAGAGCGGATCCCCCTGATCCTCGAACGGGCCGGGCTGCGGGCCGAGGCGACGCAGTTGCAGCCGGCTCGGATGCTCAGCTCGCCTTGCTGAGACTGAGGTCGGTGCCGAGCAGTTCAGCCAGCGCCTTCTGGTGCGGCGAAGGCTCCAGCACGTCCTGGCGCCGGGCGTCGGTGATCAGCCAGTCGAGGGCGGCATCCTGCAGGTCGAAGTGGTCGCCGTTGCGGTCCACGCAGTAGCGGCCAAACACCAGTTTCTCGGCCAGGCGAACGCCCGGACCGATGCGGGAATAGTCGAAGATGATCGAATTGTCGATCGTTGCCCCCTCGCAGATCTGGCAGCTGGGGCCGATCATCGACGGACCGATGATGGTGACGCCATCCTCGATCTTGGTCATTCCGCCCACATACACCGGGCCCTGAATGTTGATCTTGTCCCAGTTGGCGGCCACGTTCAGACCGGTGAACACGCCGGGCATCACCTCCTTGCCAGGGATCTGCACCTGCCGCACCTCACCCATCAGCACACTGCGGATCGCCTGCCAGTAGTCGGGCACCCGACCGATGTCCACCCATTCGAATTCCATCGGCAGGGCGAAAAACGGGGCCCCGCTGTTCACCAGCAGGGGGAAGAGGTCGGAGCCGATGTCAAAGGGCACCCCGCTGGGGATGAAGTCGAGCACTTCGGGCTCGAAGATGTAGATGCCGGTATTGATCATGTCGCTGGCGGCCTCGCCCACCGGAGGCTTTTCCTGGAAGGAGAGCACCTGGCCGTTCTCGTCGGTCACCACCACCCCGTAGCTGCTCACCTGATCGCGGGGCACCCGCTTGGTCACCAGGCTGGCCATCGCTCCCTTCTCACGGTGGCGGCGCACGGCCTCGCTGAGGTCGAGGTCGATCAGGGCATCGCCGCAGAGCACCACGAAGGTGTCATCGAAGAAGCGCTGGAAGTTCTGAATCTTCTTCAGGCCACCGGCCGAGCCCAGGGCGTCACCGATGAGCTCGCCGTCCTCGATGCGGCCTTCGAAGCTATAGGCAATCTCCACCCCGAAGCGCTGGCCATCGCGGAAGTAGTTCTCAATTTCCTCAGCCAGGTGTGACACGTTCACCATCACTTCGGTGAAGCCGTGCTGGCGCAGCAACTCCAGCAGGAACTCCATCACTGGTTTCTGCAGGATGGGGATCATCGGCTTGGGAATGGTGTGCGTGATGGGCCGCACCCGGGTTCCCTTGCCTGCCGCCAGGATCATCGCCTTCATCGGCGCGCACTCACTTGGATCGGATGAAGAAGCTTAGTCCGTGTTTCAGGCGGCGAACCGTTGTGTGGGTGCCAGCGCATCTGGCTGCCCCGGCGTCGCCAGGGCCAGCGGCTGCTCCTGGCCGCCCAGAACGCCCTGCCCGAGTCGCCGCAGCGCCAGGGGACCGAACAGGCCCTGGTGCTGCCGCAGCTCCAGGCAGCCCTGGTGGCACAGGAACAGCAGCGCCCAGAACACCCCCACCCTGTCGCAGTCCAGCTCCGACTCCCCAGGCCCGCTCACCACAGCCTCGCTCCAGGCGCTCACCAGAGAGTCGAAGCCCACCCAGTCCTGGGCCGGACTCCAGTGCTGCAGGAAGCGGCTGAGGGCGGCGGTGGTTTCCGGCAGTTTTTCCCGGTGGGCCAGGGTGGCCACCTGCTCGATCGCCTCCCGCTCGCTGAAGCGCCGCCGCCGCCGTGGCGTCCGCCCCTGCCCCTGGTCTCGTTCGAGCTGCTCGGCGATGTCCTCCAGCTGGCGAATCAGCTCGCCGAGGGTCACCGGCCGTTGCAACGGTGGTGGCGCCACCGGCCGCCGCCAGAGGTGGCGCTCCGGTCGCCGCGGGATGGCCAGGGCGGCATCGAGGCCCCAGCACTGCGCGGCGTCCTCCGCTGCCCAGTGGCCATCCTCCGGCAGCGGCTCGGGCGGCAGGGTGCTGGCCTCCAGCAGCTGGGCTTTCAGGCTCACAAGCACCGAAGCGGCCAGAAAGGCTTCGCTGCTGTCCGCCAGATCCTGCTCGTAGCTGCCGCCCTGGCCGGGACGGGCCGCAGTCACCAGCCGCGGCGTGGCGATGCGCTGGCGCAGCTGATCGAGAAAGCCATCCACCACAGCGATCACATCCACATCCCAGGGGTCGATCTCCCCCCGTTCGGCGGCGTCCTGGAGCAGTCGGATGGCCAGCCTGGCCCCTGCTTGCGTCACTCCTCACTCCACCACGGTGGTTGCTGCCGCCGATCGGCTCACGGTACCGAGCACGGGCCGCCCACACCAGCGGCCCGCTCGGGTGCCGCCCACTCAGGAACCACCCTCAATCAGCATGGCCCTCAGCGCTGCCCACCGCTTCAGCCTGGGCTGAACTCTGGCCGGCTGCCGGCAGCAGGCCCAGCTGGGCATCCACGGTGGCGCGGTAACGCTGCAGATCGTGCTCGAGTTCCTCGATGCGCACCTGTTGGGCCTCGAACTCCCCCTGGCGCTGCAGGGCCTCCACCCGGCGCGTCACCCCACTCCACACGGCAAACACCCAGGCCGCCGTGGCGCCCACGCCGCCCACCACCAGCAGCAGGGCCGCCAGTGGCAGGGTGGCTTTCATGCCAGGCAGGAAATGAACCGTGGTCGGGGCGGTGTTCTCAAGGGTGAACATCACCATCGCCAGGCCGAAGCTGAAGATCAGAACGAAGTTCAGCTGTTTCATGGCACCAATGCTCCAGCCCCGGAGCGTAGGCCCGGCGGATCAGCCCGTCAGCGCGGGTGCCTGCAGGCTGCTGGCCTGGCGGATCAGGCCACTGGCGGGGGTGGGAATCACCAGGGCCATCGCCGAGGTCTCTCGCCGCACCAGTGCTTCGATCGAAGCCCGGTAGCTGTCGGTCATGATCCGCGGGTAGAGGCCGATGCCGATGATCGGCACCAGCAGGCAGCTGATCACGTAGATCTCCCGCGGCTCTGCATCCACCAGGTTGCCGTGGGAGGCGAGCTCGGCGTTCTCCTTGCCGAAGAAGATCTCCCGCAGCATCGACAGCAGGTAGATGGGGGTGAGGATCACGCCCACCGCCGCCAGCACCGCCATCACCACCCGGAAACTGAGGGTGTACGCCTCACTGGTGACGAAACCCACGAACACCATCAGCTCACTCACGAAGCCGCTCATTCCCGGCAGCGCCAGCGAGGCCAGGGAGCAGACGGTCCAGAGGGCGAACATTTTGCGCATCTTCTGGCCCACACCGCCCATCTCGTCGAGCTGCAGGGTGTGGGTGCGGTCGTAGGTGGCGCCCACCAGGAAGAACAGGCTGGCGCCGATCAGGCCGTGGCTGATCATCTGCAGCATGGCGCCGCTGGTGCCGAGGGCGCTGAAACTGCCGATGCCGATCAGCACGAAGCCCATGTGGCTGATGGAGCTGTAGGCGATCTTGCGCTTCAGGTTGCGCTGGGCGAAGGAGGTGAGGGCTGCATAGATGATGTTCACCACCCCCAGCACCACCAGCAGCGGCGCGAACTGGGCGTGGGCGTCGGGCAGCAGCTGCACGTTGAAGCGCAGCAGGGCGTAGCCGCCCATCTTCAGCAGGATGCCGGCCAGCAGCATGTGCACCGGCGCCGTGGCTTCGCCGTGGGCGTCCGGCAGCCAGGTGTGCAGGGGCACGATCGGCAGCTTCACGCCGAAGGCGATCAGCAGGCCGGAGTAGCAGAGGAGCTGGAACGGAGCCGAGAAGTCCTTGGCCATCAGGGCCGTGTACTCGAAGCTGATGCTGTCCCCGTAGAAGGCCATCGCCAGGCCGGCGAGCAGGATGAACAGGGAGCTGCCGGCGGTGTAGAGGATGAACTTGGTGGCGGCGTACTGGCGCTTCTTGCCGCCCCAGATGGCCAGCAGCAGGTACACCGGAAGCAGCTCCAGCTCCCAGGCCAGGAAGAACAGCAGCATGTCCTGCACCGCGAACACAGCGATCTGGCCGCCATCCATGGCCAGCAGCAGGAAATAGAACAGCCGCGGCTTGAAGCTCACGGGCCAGGCCGCCAGAGCCGCCAGGGCGGTGATGAAGCTGGTGAGCAGGATCAGGGGCATCGACAGGCCATCGGCCCCCACCGACCAGGCCAGGCCGAGCTGGGGCAGCCAGTCGATGCGCTGGGCCAGTTGCAGCCCCTCCACCGCCGGGTCGTAGCCGTTGAGGTATCCCCCAACGGTGATCAGAAAGGTGACCAGGGCCACGCCCAGGGCATACCAGCGCACCTGTTTGCCATCGCCCTTGTCAGGAACGAAGGGGATCAGCAGGGCCGCCCCGATCGGGAACAGGATCGAGGCGCTCAGCCAGGGGAAGGGCACGAATGCAGGCAGTCCGTTGGCAGGAGTGTAGAAATACCTGCCCCGTCGCCCCTGCGCCGGTGGGGGGAGTCACACAGTCCGTAGTGGCCCCTGCCGGGACGGGTCCGCCGGCCAGGCCAGGGTGCTGGGGCCAGGGCTGGGGTTCGGTGGATCCCGGCCGGCGCGGGCGCGAAGCGCCAAACGCCGCCGGAGATCCACCGAACCCCAGACAGGAGTGGGGCCTGACCGGGCCCAGGGAGTCCCGCCCACACCCCCAGGTGTGAGGCTCGCTGGACTGCGGCGCTGAGGCCGTGTTGCGCGCCCCGCGCGCACGGCTGAAGCCCTCAGCCCAGCGAGCCGAACAGCACCACCAGGGCGATCACCCCCCCGAACACGATCAGGGCATAGAACTGGGCCCGCCCGGTCTCGAAATATTTGAGACCCTCGCCGCTGCCCAGCGTCATGAGCCCGGTGAGGTTGACCACGCCGTCCACCACCTTGGAGTCCACCTCCAGCACCGAGCGGGCCAGCTTGCGGCTGCCCTGCACGAACAGCCTGTCGTTGATGGCATCGAGATACCACTTGTTGGCCAGGAAGGCATTGACGGCCGGGAAACGGCCCGCCACCGCCGTGGCCAGATCGAGCCGGCGGAGGGCGTAGGCCAGCACGGCGACCGTGATGCCGGCCACGGACACCGCCACCGAGAGCCCGGCCAGCGGCAGGAACTCACCCCAGCTGAAGTGTTCCGCCATCTCGGCAGCTTCCTCAGGATCGAGCAGGCCGGCGAAGCGACTGTTCCAGGGGGTGCCGAGCAGGCCGATCAGGGCCGAGGGCACCGCCAGCACCGCCAGGGGAAGGGCCATCTGCCAGCCCGACTCATGGGGATGGTCGGCGTGCTCAGCGTGGTCGTCGTGCTCCTCGCCGCCCTTGTCGGCGGCCGCCAGCAGCTGGGCGGCCATGGCCTTGTCATTGCCCCGGAACTCCCCTTCAAAGGTGAGGAAGTAGAGCCGGAACATGTAGAAGGCGGTCATGCCGGCGGTGATGAAGCCCATCGCCCACAGCAGGGGGTAGCTGTTGAAGGCCTGGCCCAGGATCTCGTCCTTGCTCCAGAAGCCCGCCAGGGGCGGGATCCCGGCGATCGCCACGCAGCCGATCAGGAAGGTGGTGGAGGTCACCGGCATGTACCGGCGCAGGCCGCCCATCAGGCGCATGTCCTGGGCCAGCACCGGCTCGTGGCCCACCACCTCCTCCATGGCGTGGATCACCGAGCCCGAGCCCAGGAACAGCATCGCCTTGAAGAAGGCGTGGGTGACCAGGTGGAACATGCCGGCCACCGGGGCGCCGCAGCCCATCGCCAGCATCATGTAACCGAGCTGGCTCACCGTGCTGTAGGCCAGGCCCTTCTTGAGATCCTGCTGGGTGAGGGCGATCGAGGCCCCCAGGAACAGGGTGATCGTGCCCACCACGGCGATCGTGAGCTGCACGGCGGCAAAAGGCTCATACACCGGCTGCAGGCGGGCCACCAGAAACACGCCGGCGGCCACCATCGTGGCGGCGTGGATCAGGGCCGAGATCGGCGTGGGGCCCTCCATCGCATCAGGCAGCCACACATGCAGGGGGAACTGGGCCGACTTGGCCATCGGTCCCATGAACACCAGCAGGCAGAGCAGCACGGCCACTCCGCTGCTGAGGCCACCCCCGGCCACCGCCTCCTCCAGGCGAACCCCGATCTCCTCGAAACCGAAGCTGCCCGTGGCCCAGAACAGCCCCAGGATCCCGAGCAGCAGGCCGAAGTCACCCACCCGGTTCACCACGAAGGCCTTCTGGGCGGCGTTGGCGGCACCGTCGCGGTCGTACCAGAAGCCCACCAGCAGATAGGAGCACATCCCCACCAGCTCCCAGAACACATAGATCTCGAGCAGGTTGGGGCTGATCACCAGCCCCAGCATCGAACTGCTGAACAGGGCCAGATAGGTGAAGAAGCGCACATAGCCCTTGTCGTGGGCCATGTAGCCATCGGAATACACCATCACCAGCAGGGCGATGGTGGTGACCAGGGCCAGCATCACCGCCGCCAGGGCATCCACCCGGAAGCCCATCTGCAGGTTGAACGTGCCGGCGCTGGCCCAGTTGAACAGCACTTCGGTGGCCCCGGCTCCGGCCAGCTGCTGGGCCAGCACCGCGTAGCTCAACACCGCAGCAGCCCCCACGCAGCTGATCAGCAGCAGGGCCACCGGCTTGCGCAGCCGGTTCACGGTGCGGTTGAAGCTGATCAGCCCCAGCCCCACCAGGCCGGCGCCGGCGAGGGGGAGCACCGGGATCAACCAGGCGAGTTCAGCGGCTGAGGGCATTCCGGCGCGGGCTCCGAGCGGGCGGGCTGGCCAGGAGTGTAGGCAGGCTGGGACAGCGCTCCTGGCGCCCGTGGGGGAATGCCGGTGCCGCTCAGCCGAGCCAGTGGGCCAGGCCCGTGCGCGCAAAGGCGGTGGCCCCCACGCCGATGAAGCGGTGTGCCCACCAGAACAGGCCGATGGCGATGGCGATGCCCAGCTGGGCGGGGCGCAGAAACTCGCTCGCCACCAGGCGCTGGCGGCCGTCGAGCACGGCCCGGAAGGGCAGCACCGAGGTGTTGGCGCGCAGCTCCTCGAAGGCCTCGCCGAAGCGGTTGCGCAGCCGCCGGTCGCCGTTCCAGACGGCGAACAGGTGATGGGCGATCAGGCCGATGCTGGTGGCCACCATGAAACTGCTGCCGATCCAGAGCAGGTGGGTGGCGCACCAGAGCACCTGGCCCACCGCCTGGGGATGACGGCTGATGCGGATGATGCCCGTGGCGTAGAGGCGCACCCGGGGGCGCAGCACGGCCGGGATCTCCAGCAGGTTGTAGGTGGCCGGGTAGAGGAAGACGAAGCTGATGGCCGTGCCGGTCCACACCAGGGGCACGATCCAGGGCTGGTCCTGGAGGTTCCAGAGACGGATGCCGTCGTAGCGGTGGGCCAGGAAGTAGCCCACCAGCACCACCGCCGAGGGGATGCTCAGCCCGGCGAAGAGCAGCCGCCAGGCCCGCTCGCCGATGCGCTCCACCCCCCAGACCCGCAGGGAGGCACCACCGCTGTGGATCACGGCGAAGGCCAGCAGCAGGGCCAGCATCACCCAGGTGCTGTGGTGGCCGCCGCCCGAGGTGCTGAAGCTGGCCATCAAGGGCTGGATGGGGAGTTGTGAAGGGGCCGATTCTGGCCGCCGGCAGCCCCCCCTAGAGTTTGGGGCCCTTGCCGGCGCGGGCCTGCGGGCTTCAGGCCGAACCATGGCAGATCTGCCGTTCACCCTCGACCAGCTGCGCATCCTGCGGGCAATCGCCAGCGAAGGCAGCTTCAAGAAGGCGGCCGACAGCCTGTACGTGACCCAACCGGCGGTGAGCCTGCAGATCCAGAACCTGGAGAAGCAGCT
>JAWOBH010000247.1:0-4062 GCA_046498125.1 Prochlorococcaceae cyanobacterium
CAGTGGTTTCTTCGCCACTACAGGTTTATCTAACAGGTTATCGATTCGCCAAATGACATTTCGAGCCTTGCGGAGTGTGCTTTCTTCAGTAGCCTTCGGTAAATAGGCAGGGTGTAGTTTCTGTTTCAATTCATGCTGCTCTTCGACACCAACTACGTGGCCATCCTGCTCACCGGCGCCCTGGTGTTTGCGCTGATGGGGTTCCGGAAGGCCACCCTGTCGCCGTTTGATTCGAGGGCGCGGCGCCGGGCTGTGGTGATCGCCCTGGTGGCTCTGCTGATCATCGCCGTCCCCCTCTCGCTCACCTCCACACGTCTGATCATCACCAACAAAATCGCTGTTCGCACCGATGCCCTCGCTGAGGAGTGGCTTGAGGGTTCCGCCTACCGGTTGCTGTCGGTTGATGCCGAAACGGCGGATGGATCGGTGAATCTGGTGCTGGTGGGCGAGGGCGATCTCCCCGATCTGGAGACGCTGGAACAGCGCGCCCGTGGATTTCTGTTCGGCCGCACGCTGCGCCTGAAGGTCGTGGAGTCACGCACCCTCTATCCGGGGCGGAAGGATCTGGGAGCGGCAGCGGTTCACTTGCCGTAATTCTCCAGCTGGTCGAGTCCCTGACGCAGCAGACGCTGGCCGCCCTCGATCATCCGCTGCTGATCGCTCTTGAACTGACAACTCGAGGTGCGGAACTGCACCGTTTTGCTGAAGGGGACATACCAGATGGCGTCCAGCTTGCAGAACTCCCGCCCTTTCCTGGCCGGCACGTCCTGCAGCAGCTCGCCGCTGAGACAGCGGTAGCCGGCGCGGTCTTTCCCCTCCCGGCGGCAGGTGCCCAGGTTCTTGACGAACACCCCCTTGCCCTGCTGTTTGAAGGTCTCATTGGCGAAACCGGCGAACGACACCGGATCGAAGCTGAACGGCGAAGCCTGAACAGCACCGCTCAACACGGCCAAAAGCGTCAGGGGGCGGAGCAGGCGAATCAACGGCCTCTGTTCGGTTTGGTGAGGGCCACCCATCATCGCGCGGGCCTGGCCCTGGCTCCATAATCCTGCGACACTTTTCTATTCCGGAATGCCCGGGTTCCCGGTCAGCGGCCTGCAGATCCTGCTGGGCATCGCCCTGCTCTTCGGTGGGGGTGAGCTGTTTGTGGCCGGTTCGGTGGCCCTCTCGCTGATGCTGGGGATCCCCCAGATCGTGATCGGCCTCACCGTGGTCTCCCTGGGCACCAGCGCCCCTGAGCTGTTCGTGAGTCTGATCTCCACGATGCAGGGGAATCTGGGGGTGGCGGGTGCCGACAACCTGGCGGTGAGCAACGTTGTGGGCAGCAACATCTTCAATGTGATGGTGGTGCTGGGCCTCAGTGCTCTGATCGTGCCCCTGCGGGTCAAGAGCCGCCTGGTGCGGCGCGATGTGCCCCTGCTGCTGGGGGTGTCGATGGCAGTGTGGGGGATGGCCTCCGGCGGCCGGCTCACCTGGCAGGCGGGTGTGGCCCTGCTAGCGGCCACGGTGATGAACATCATCTGGGAGATGCGCACGGCGGGTGAGAACCCCGACGAGGCCAACGACATCGACGAGTCGGAGCGCAGTACACCGCTGGTGGCCGCGGTGAAGCTGGCGGTGGGGCTGGCCTTGCTGGTGGCCGGCTCCCAGCTGCTGGTGCAGGGCGCCACGACCGTGGCCCTGGCCCTGGGAGTGAGCACCACTGTGATCGGCCTCACGATCGTGGCCGCCGGCACCTCGATGCCGGAGCTGATCACCTCCCTGGTGGCGGCCTACCGGGGCAAGGCCGACCTGGCCATCGGCAACGTGGTGGGCAGCAACCTCCTCAACCAGCTGGTGATCCTGGGCCTCTGCGCCACCGTGTCCGGTACCCGGGGCCTGGGGGTGGATCCGGTGCTGATCCAGCAGGACCTTCCGGTCATGGTGCTCACCACCCTGGCCTGTCTGCCGATCTTCTGGACCAACGGTGTGATCACGCGCCTGGAAGGGGGCGTGCTTGTGGCTCTCTATGCCGCCTATCTGGTGGAGAAGCTGCTGGTGAACCTCGGCTCGGTGTACACCGATGAGTTCCAACTCCTTGTGGTCGTGGGGCTGCTTCCAGCCGTGTTGATCCTGCTGAGCTGGCAGGTGCTCGCCGGGCTGAAACTGCGCCGTCAGCGAGGCTGAAGCAGGGCCGAGCAGCAGGATCATCAGTCAGGGCTGCACCAACCCACGACCCGCTGCTCCGGGTCATTCACCGCAGCGATCCAGCACGGCCTGGATCACCTCGGGGGCGATGCGGAAGTCACTGGCGTGAAGCGCTGCAAACACGGCTCTGGCGGAGGGAATCAGTTTGTTCTCACGGGCCAGGCCGATCACGGCCGGCGCGCTCATCGATCGGCAGCAGCACCTGCGGGCTACTGGCCAGCGCCGCATGCACGCCGGGCGCCTGCAGCACGCCGCCCTGCTCCAGGCCGATCAGCACCGCGTCGGGGTTGTTGCGGTTGAGCACCACCATTGGGCCGCTTCTGGCCTTGCGCAGGGCTTCGGCGGGATTGTGCTTCAGCCCGCTCACGCTCACGGCGTGCATGGCCAATCCCTTCAGGGATGGCTCGATAGGACGAGGATAAGGAAGGGTCTTTTGAGGGATGATCGCCTCTGGCTGGCAGGGGCTCCCCATCGATCTCGCCACCCTGCAGCTCCTCTGCGCCGGTCTGGCGCTGATCGCGGCCCTCTACGGCAGCGTGGGCCAGGCCGGGGCCTCCGGTTTTCTGGCGGTGATGGGCCTGTTCGGCCTGGCACCCGCCACGCTCAGGCCCACCGCCCTGGTGCTCAACCTGCTGGTGTCCAGCGTGGTGGCGGTTCGCTTCGCCCGCGCAGGCTATTTCTCCTGGCCCCTGCTGCGGCCCTTCCTGCTGCTCTCGATGCCCGCTGCCTTCCTGGGGGGCTGGTGGAGCCTGCCGGCCGCCGTGTTCGAACGGCTGCTGGGGGTGTTGCTGCTGATCGCGGGGCTGCCCTTCCTGCGCGGCAGGGCGCCGGCCCTTGGGCACGTCGTGCCGCCATCAGCCCAAGCGGCCATGGCCGCGGGAGGCGTGATCGGGCTGCTCTCCGGACTCACGGGCATGGGGGGCGGCGTATTGCTCACGCCCCTGTTGCTCTACCGGGGCTGGGCGGAGGTGCGCACGGCGGCGGCCCTCTCGGCGGTGTTCATCTTTGTGAATTCGCTGATGGCCCTGCTGGGCCTGCTGAGCGTTTCTCCCCAACTGCCGGCGGGGCTGCCCTGGCTGGCTCTGGCGGTGGTATGCGGTGGCGCCATCGGCGCCCAGCTCGGCAGTCGCTGGCTGCCGGAAGCGGTGGTGGTGCGGTTGCTGGGGATCACCCTGGCGGTTGCGGGGGTGCGGTTGCTCTGGTGAGGCCGCCCCTTCCTGGGGATCACACGGGGGGCTCAGATGGCGGCGGCCTTCATGAGGCGCTGAAGGGCAGGGAGTCGAACAGGTTGAGGCCGAGCCGTTCCGAGAGGAAGTGGGCGGTGAGCTGGCCGCGCACGCTGTTGCCGGCCTCATCCAGCGGTGGCGACCAGGTGGCCAGCGCCCCCTTGCCCGGCGCCACGGTGATCATGCCGCCCGACACGCCGCTCTTGCCGGGCAGGCCGATCTGATACAGCCAGTCGCCCGAGGTTTCGTAGAGCCCGGCGGTGACCATCACCGCCAGCACGCGGCGGCAGATCAGCGGCGCGACCACCTGCTCGCCGCTGAGGGGGTGGCGACCGCCGTTGGCCAGGGTGCAGGCCATCAGGGCCAGATCCTGGGCGGTCACCAGCAGGGAGCACTGGCGGGTGTAGAGGTCGATGGCCGTGGCGGGATCGCTCCAGAGCTGCTGATGGGCACTGAGCAGGCTGGCGATGCCCTTGTTGCTGCAATTGGTGGCCCGCTCCGACTGATACACCTCGGCATCGATCGTGAGGCGGCGGCCGGCGAAGCGCGACAGGCCATCCACGATGAAGCGCCATTGCGCGGCGGCGCCATCGCCACCACCAGCCTGGTGCCCGGCGAGGACGCCGCCGCGCAATGGCGCTTCATCGTG
>JAWOBH010000253.1:0-3738 GCA_046498125.1 Prochlorococcaceae cyanobacterium
CGAGCAGGAAGGCGGCCTCGGCCCCCAGGCAGGCCCCCACAAACACCACCAGGCTGCCCCACCAGGGGCCGTAGAGGGCCCCGGCCAGCATCGAGGCCCACACGCCTGGCAGCAGCAGCGTCACCCAGAGGGCATAGAGGGGCACGAAGGCCACCGCCCCCAGCGGTGAGCGCAGGGCGGGCAGCAGCTGATCGAGCAGGTCTGAGAACGGCATCGCCTCTGCAGGGCGCAAGGAACGGGCCGGAAGCCCTGCCTAGCCTGCAGCCCCATGCGCACCGCCATGAGGCCTGCCCGCCACCGCCATGGCCACCGCTGCGGCCCTCGCGCGCCGCGGCGGCTGCCCCTGCTGGCGGCGCTGCTCGCCCTGGCCCTGGCGCTGACGCCCCTCTGGAACGTCGCCGGAACTGCCGCCAGAGCCCAGGGCCTGGGCGCAGGACTGGCGGGCGGAGAGCCGTCCCGAACCCCGGCGCCGATCGTGCTCGATGGCCGCACCCTGTTCCGCATCTGGCCCTCCAGCAACCTCACCGCTGAGCAGCGCAGCGACACGATCAACCAGCAGCTGGCCGCGGCGGCGGCGGGGGACGGGGCCCTGGCCCTGGAGCTGCAGATGAGCAACAACCTGCCGGTGCTGGTGCTCAACGGCCGCACCCTGCTCACCGTCACCGAACGGGACGTGCCGGAGGGCATGGAGGCGATGGAGCAGGCGCAGGCCTGGCGCCTGCAGCTGGAGGAGGCACTTGAGCGCGCCCGGGCCGAACGGCGTCCGGACCACCTGCGCCGGCAGCTGCCGCGGGTGCTGGCGGTGCTGGCCCTGGCCGCCGCCCTGCACTGGGGGCTGCGGGCAGTCTGGCGCCGCCGCTTTCCCCAGGCCTGGGCTCTCCAGCCCGAGGAGCCGATCGAGCGGCGGCGCCGGGGCGTCCGCTTCCTGCAGCGGGCGGCGCTGCTGCTGCTCCAGGGCGGCGTGTGGCTGGCGGCCGCGGTGTGGATCAGCGACCAGTTCCCCCTCAGCCGCCGGCTGCGCAGCGCCGTGGTGCAGGAAACCAGCCGCTGGCTGGCGGTGCCCCTGCTGCCGCTGGGAGCGCGCAGCTATTCGCTGCTGGATGTGGTCATCCTGCTGGCGCTGCTGCTGCTGCTGGTGCGGGCGGTGGGGCTGGTGCTGCGGCTGCTGCGCACGCGGGTGCTGCGCTACACGGGCCTGAGCCTGGGGGGGCAGGAGGCGGTGGCTTTCCTCACCCGCTACGGCCTGCTGTTCTTCGGCGCCCTGGTGCTGCTGCAGCTCTGGGGGCTGGATCTCACCTCCCTCACCCTGTTCGCCAGCGTGCTGGGCGTGGGCGTGGGCCTGGGCTTCCAGACGATCAGCAAGAACCTGCTCAGCGGCATGGTGATCATCTTCGAGCGGCCGATCCAGGTGGGCGACTTCGTGGAGATCGGCGATCTCCAGGGCACCGTGCAGAAGCTGGGGCTGCGCAGCACGGTGGTGGAAACCCTCGATCGCATCGCGATCATCGTGCCCAACTCGGAATTCCTCGATTCCCGGGTGGTGAACTGGAGCCATGGCAGTCCCGTGTCACGGCTGCGGCTGCCGGTGGGGGTGGCCTACGGCTCCGACACCAGTGCCGTGCGCGAGGTGCTGCTCGACGCCTGCGTGGGCCAACCCTCAGTGCTCAGCGAGCCTCCCCCGCGGGTGTTCTTCAGCGGCTTCGGTGACAGTGCCCTCGACTTCACCCTGCTGGTGTGGATCCGCGAGCCCATGCGCCAATACCAGATCTCCAGCGATCTCAACTTCCGCATCGAAGCCCTGCTGCGCGAGCGGGGGATCACCGTTCCCTTCCCCCAGCGCGATCTGCATCTGGCGGGCGAAAGTCTGGAGCTGCGCCTCTCGCCTGAGCTGGAGGAGCGCCTGATGGCATCGAGAGATCAACCCGAGGACGGATCCACCGGCTGACGGTTGATCGAACCACCATCTGGAAACGACAGTCAGCGGAACGACGGCGACGGTCAACGCAGGGCCGGCGCCAGCTCGTTGATGATGATCTGGAGGACTCCGGTGACCATGAACTGAACACCCATCGCGGCCACCATCAGGCCCATGACCCGCAGCAGGATGTTCATGCCGATCGGCCCGAGGATCAGCTGCAGCCACTGCCCCGAGAGAAAGATCACCAGCACCGACATTCCCAGCACGACCGTGGTGCCGATCAGGCCGCCGTCGACAACATGTCCCTGCCCTGCCTGACTGGAGAAGAGAATCACATTGGCGATCGCCCCTGGACCGACGATCAGGGGCATGGCCAGCGGGATGACGATCTTCTGGTAGATCGTTTCCGCCTCCTGGAGCCTGCTGCCGCCTGCCTCGGCACCCACCCGCTCTCGGCTCGAATTGCCGGGCCCAGCACTGATGATCCTGAGCCCGGTCACCAGCAACAGAATGCCACCGGCGATGCGGAAGGCATCGATCGAGACCCCGAAGAAGCGCAGCAGGGGATTGCCGATCAGCAGAAAGATCAGCAGCAGCACGAGCACCGTGAGCGCCACAAACACGGCCACCAGCCGCTGAACCGAGCGGCTCTCCCGAGCTGTGTACCCCAGAAAGATCGGCAGAGCACCCAGCGGATTCATCAGCGCGAACGACGTGATGAAGAAGTTCAGTAGAACTGACGTTTGCATCCGCTCTTGCCTGGGGCCACGCCCTTCAGATTTCAAGGCTAAGCCTGGTGGGATCTGATCCCTGCCCTTGGCGCTGCGCTCACCCCGGCGGCACCAGGCCTCAGCCGAGATCCTTCAGGCGCCGCCGGGCCAGCTCGGCCTGGGCCTCGGCCTCGGCCAGGTTGGCGCGGCACTCGGCCACCACCTCCGGCGGCGCCTTGCCGGCGAAGTTGGGATTGGCCAGGCGGCTGGCCAATCCCTGGATCTCCTTGTCGGCCTTGGCCAGATCCTTCTCCAGCCGGCCGCGCAGGGCGTCGAGATCCACCAGGCCCTCGATCGGCAGCAGCACCTGCAGCTCGCCGCTCACCCCGGCCAGAGCGCGCTCCGGCCGCCGCCCGCCGCCGGGGCCGGCAGCCACGACAGCGGAAGCATCCGCAGCAGGCGAAGCGAGCACCTCCACCCGCTCGGCGCGGGTGAGGGCGCTGATGTCGGCGGTGGCCTCACGCAGCAGGGCGGCCAGCTCGGGGCGCCCGGTGAGGAAGCGCACCGGCGCGCCCTGGGACGGCTTGAGGCCGGCCACAGCCCGCAGGTTGCGCACCATCCGGATCGCCTCGATCAGCTCGGCGAAGCTGGCCTCCAGAGCGTCGTCGAGGGCGGCCTGATCCAGGGAGGGCCAGCGCTGGAGGGCCAGAAAGGTGTCCTCCCCCGCACCCGTGAGCCCATGCCAGAGCTCCTCGCTGAGGTGCGGCATCAGCGGATGCAGCATCACCAGCAGCTCGCTGAGCACCTTGGCCAGCACCTGGCGGGCGGTGCGCTGGCCGGCCAGCGCCGCCTCCCGCTCGGCGCCCTCCAGCTCCGCCGGGATCTGCAGCCGCCGCTTGATCAGTTCCAGATACCAGTCGCACACCTCGTTCCAGGCGAACTCGTAGAGCCCCTTGGCCGCTTCCCCCAGGCCGTAGCCGGTGTAGCGCTCGGCGGTGCCCTGGTTCACGCGGGCCAGGCGCGAGAGGATCCAGCGGTCGACCAGCTGCAACGCCGCCGGCTCGGGCTCACCCAACGAAGCCGACGTCTCGCCGCCCAGGTTCATCAGGG
>JAWOBH010000321.1:0-5285 GCA_046498125.1 Prochlorococcaceae cyanobacterium
GGCAGGTGCGATCCGCCAAACGCCGGGTGGTTGGTGACGATGATGTCTCCTTCCTCAAATTCTTGTGGAGTGACCATGTGTATCCGGGTGGCGCTTTTTTTGATCTTTCTCCGCACCCGGCCCGCAGCCCCCACCACCAAGCTGAAGACAATCGAAACTCTGGCTAAGAGTGGGGCTTTGGTAGTTCTTGCCACGGTTGCCCGCCCTGGCGCTTCGTTTCACTTGGTTCACGCCCTCACCACTTACGGCCTCACCTCCCCACCACCACCCCATGGCTGCCACACCCCTGCACCGCAACCCCGAGCTGCTTGAGAGTCAACCCCCGGCGCCGGCCCATCCCGTGCGTCCGGCGCCGATGTTCGAGCTGATTCCCTACGAGCGCTTCCGCGACACACCCAGCGTGCGCTTCTTCGACATCACCGTGCCCGCCTCCAACGCCCGCGACCTGGTGGTGCACTCCGGTCCGGCCGTCTCACCTCCCAACGACGACACCGGCGCCTGGCAGTTCTATCTGCATCCCCACCAGGAGGACAACCTGCTGGCCCTGCACGGTGGTCGCACCTTCTTCCTGGTCAACTTCGGCTGGAACTACCCGTTCCACATCGTGCGGCTGGACGCGGGCGGCGACATCCTGCGCATCCCCCCCGGCACCTTCCACCGCTCCGTGTCCGACCCGGAGGGTTCGGTGGTGCTCAACCAGGCGGTGCGTGAGGAGAACGCCAGCCTGGTGCGGGAATTCCGTGTGTACAGCAGCCGGCGTGTGCCGCGCCTGTTCGCCATCACCTGCAACACCGCGCCCCTGCCCAAGCTGCACGGGCTCAACTGGTAGGTCTGACTGGGGTCAGAGGAGAGAGCGGGCCGGTGAAGAGGCTGAGGGGAGCTCAGGGGCTGGGCTGAGGTCAGGGGCTCGGATGGAAGGGACTCAGGCCCACCCCGTGACCGGCCGACACCACGCCGGTGACGCTGTGGGTGGCGTCGAGCATGTCGGCTTCGATCTGCCAGTCAAACGTGCTCTCAACGCCCGGCGGCCCTGAGAAGCTGCCGGTGATGGCGGCGGTGAGTTCAGGCTTGGAGGATGTGGCCAGGGTGATGTAGCGGTCGTCGATGATGCCGATGCCGCTGGGGTCCACGCCCCGCCAGCCGGCGCCGGGCAGGTACACCTCCGCCCAGGCGTGCAGGTCGTAGCGTTTCGGCATGGGCTCCACCAGGTGGTAGCCGCTCACGAACCGGGCCGGCAGCCCCACGCACCGGCAGGACTCCACCATCAGCATGGCCAGGTCGCGGCAGGAGCCCACCCGCTCCTTGAGGGTGCGGCCGGCGGGCCAGGCGGGCCCCACGTGGCGCTGGGTGTACTTCACCCGGTCCTGGATCATCTCCACCAGCTGCTGCAGGAACATCAGTGCCCGCTGATCGCTGCCCATCAGGGCCTCCTGGGCCAGGTCCACGGCGGCCGGATCGTGCTGGCCATTGGGCAGCCAGCCGTTCAGCGATCCCATCAGGTCGCCATTGAGGTGGCCCACCGGATAGGGGAGGTGGGGTTCGTTCTCCTCCAGGCAGGCCTGCAGCAGGGGAGGGGTGTCGGTTTCCACGATGCTGGTGGCACGTACCAGAAGCTGGTCACTGCCGCCCTGGAACCGGGCCCGCAGGATTTCATCGCCGCTGGCGGCCACCAGGGGGTAGAGCCGGCTCGGTTCGGGGCTGATCTCCAGCCGGAAGTCCACCAGCCGCTGGAACCCATGGCCCCTGGGCTTGAGGCAGAAGCGGTGGGCACCCAGCAGTACCGGAGCGCTGTAGCGGTAGGTGAAGGTGTGGGTTACGCGAGCACGCATGCCGGATCGCTGCTCGCGGTGTGCTGGATCATCGGCGGGTCTTCACCGGTGGCGATGAAGTAGCGACGCTCGATCAGCTCATGGAGCCGATTGAGGTCGCCCTGCAGGGCATCGATCGACTCGTGCAGGCCGTTGGCGATCAGTTCATCGATGCGGGTGTAGCTCCAGCGCGCCAGGGTGATGCCGCTGAGGCACTCCAGGTCGTCGGGCACCCCCGGCACCGCCTGCCCGCCCACGATGTGCAGGGTTTCGTGGATGCGCTGCAGGCAGTAGCGCACGGAGCGGGGAAAGATCGGATTGAGCAGCAGGAAGGCCGCCACCGCCTTGGGCTCGATCGCCTGCTGGCGGGCCTGGCGGAACATCTGATAGGCGCCGGCGCTGCGCAGCAGCGAGATCCACTGCAGTTCGTCCAGCACGCCGCCCACCTCATCGGGGGAGGGCAGCAGCAGGAAATACTTCACATCCAGGATGCGGGTGGTCTTGTCGGCCCGCTCCAGCAGCCGCCCCAGCCGGCTGAACTGCCAGGAGAGGTCACGGCTGAGGGTGGCGTCGGTGATCCCGTAGAAGAGCTGGCAGGCCCGGCGGATCTCGCGCAGCACCTCCTGGGGCTGCTGGCGCCAGAAGCTCTCGTTCTCCTGCAGCGTCCAGTAGATATCGTTGATCTGCTCCCACATCTCCGTGGTGATCACATCACGGATCTGGCGAGCGTTCTCGCGGGCGTGGCGGATGCAATTCACCACGCTGCTGGGGTTGTCCTCGGCCGACACCAGAAACTCCACCACGTCGTCGGGGGTGCCGCGCGGATAGAGGGTGTCGAACAGCTCGCGGTCGCCGCTGGCGTCGATCAGCGGCAGCCAGGGCTCGGCGCTGCCCGGCGGGCAGTCGAGGGCCATGGCCTCGCTCACCTCCACGAAGCGGGAGATGTTCTCGGCCCGCTCCACGTAGCGGTTGATCCAGTAGAGCGAATCGGCGACGCGGCTCAGCATGAGGGCTCTCCCACGATCCAGGTGTCCTTGCAGCCTCCACCCTGGGAGGAGTTCACCACCAGTGAACCGCGCCGCAGGGCCACCCGGGTGAGACCGCCCGGACTCACCCAGGTGCCCTTGCCGCGCAGCACGTAGGGCCGCAGGTCCACATGGCAGGGAAACAGCTCGCCGTCGCTCAGGGACGGCACCGTGGACAGCTCCAGGGTGGGCTGGGCGATGTAGTTGCGGGGATTGGCCTTGATCTTGACGGCGAACTCGGCGATCTCCGCGGCGGCGGCATGGGGGCCGATCAGCATCCCGTAGCCCCCGGCCTCCGCCACTGCCTTCACCACCAGCTCCTTGAGGTGGGCCAGCACGTAGGCCTGGTCGTCGGGCCTGGCGCAGATGTAGGTGGGCACGTTCTCGATGATCGGCTCCTGGCCCAGGTAGTAGCGGATCATCTCCGGCACGTAGGCATAGATCAGCTTGTCGTCGGCCACGCCGGTGCCGGGGGCGTTGGCGATCGCCACCCGGCCGGCGCGGTAGGCGCCCATCAGCCCAGCAACGCCCAGCACCGAGTCGGCGCGGAACACGGTGGGATCGAGGAAGTCGTCGTCGATGCGGCGGTAGATCACGTCCACCAGCTCCAGCCCGCTGGTGCTGCGCAGCCACACGCGCTCGTCCTGCACCACCAGGTCGCGGCCCTCCACCAGCTGGATCCCCATCTGCTGGGCCAGGTAGCTGTGCTCGAAGTAGGCGCTGTTGTACACCCCCGGAGTGAGCAGCACCACGTTCGGGGTTTCGGTCCAGGGGGCCAGCTCGCGCAGGCTGCGCAGCAGGTGCGAGGGGTAGTCGTCGATCGGCTGCACCGTGCGCCCGGAGAACAGGCTGGGGAACATGCGCTTCATCACGCGCCGGTTCTCCAGGAAGTAGGCCACCCCGGAGGGGCAGCGCAGGTTGTCCTCCAGCACCCGCCAGGTGCCCTGGCCGTCGCGCACCAGGTCGAGCCCGGAGATGTGGCACCACTTGCCCAGGGGCGGCTTGAAGCCCAGCAGCTGGGGCCGCCAGCCCTGGGAACTGACCACGTCCTCCCGGGGCAGGACGCCGTCGTTGAGAATGCGCTGCTCGCCGTAGACGTCGGCCAGGAACAGATCGACGGCCTCCAGCCGCTGCACCAGCCCGCGCTCGAGCCGCTGCCAGTCGTCGCTGCTGATCAGCCGGGGCAGGGGATCGAAGGGCAGGATCCGTTCCACTCCGCGCTCGCCGGAGTCGTTGAGGCGGAAGGTTGCCCCCAGGCGCTTGAGCAGGTTGCCGGCCGCGGCGTGGTTGCGGTTGAGCTCCTCCAGCCCCAGCTGCCCCAGGGAGGAGAGCAGCGGCCGCAGGGCGCTGCGGGGCTCGTCGAAGGCGCTGAAGTACTCGTCGTAGCCGCGGCTTGGTCGGTAGTCGGTGAACATGGCTCAGCCGCACGGCGCTGCTGGATCATCCGAGAGCGGGTGGGAGCTTTCCGGTGTGGGTTGTTACGAAACCCCCATCCCCGCTCACGGCAGCAGCCTTGCCGCTCAGAGCAGGAAGTAGCGCTGGGCCATGGGCAGCACCTCCGCCGGCTCGCAGGTGAGCAGCTCGCCGTCCGCGAACACCTCGTAGGTCTGGGGGTCCACCTCCACCTTCGGCAGGGCGGTGTTGTTCTTCATGGCGGCCTTGCCGATGCCGCTGCGGGTGTTGACCACGGGCACGCAGGGGCGCCTGAGGCCCAGCTGGCGGGGCAGATCGGCATCGAGAGCGGCCTGGCTCACGAACGTGAGGCAGCTGGGGGCCAGGGCTCCACCGAAGGCCGCGAACATCGGCCGGCCGTGCACCGGCCCGGGGGTGGGAATCGAGGCGTTGGCATCGCCCATCTGGGCCCACACGATCGAGCCGCCCTTGATCACCAGTTCCGGTTTCACCCCGAAGAAGCCCGGCTTCCACAGCACCAGGTCGGCCAGCTTGCCCACCTCCACCGAGCCGATCTGGGAGTCGAGGCCGTGGGCGATCGCCGGGTTGATCGTCACCTTGGCGATGTAGCGCTTCAGGCGGGTGTTGTCGTGGCGGCTGCTGTCTTGGGCCAGGGCACCGCGCTGCACCTTCATCTTGTGGGCGGTCTGGAAGGTGCGGGTGATCACCTCCCCCACCCGGCCCATGGCCTGGGAGTCACTGGCGATGATCGAGAAGGCGCCCAGGTCGTGGAGGATGTCCTCGGCGGCGATCGTCTCGCGGCGGATTCGCGATTCGGCGAAGGCCACGTCCTCGGGGATCCTCGGGTCGAGGTGGTGGCACACCATCAGCATGTCGAGGTGCTCCTCGAGGGTGTTGCGGGTGTAGGGCCGGGTGGGGTTGGTGCTGCTGGGCAGCACGTTGGCCTCGCCGCAGATCTTGATGATGTCGGGGGCGTGGCCGCCGCCGGCCCCCTCGGTGTGGAAGGTGTGGATGGTGCGGCCGCCGATGGCGCGGATCG
>JAWOBH010000049.1:0-3449 GCA_046498125.1 Prochlorococcaceae cyanobacterium
GCGTCGGGATAGGTAAGGCGAAAATTCTCCAAAATCGTGCGATTGAAGAAGTGGGGATCCTGTGGGATCAGCGCCACCTGCTGGCGCAGGCACTCCAGAGAGATGTCCTTGAGACCGTAGAGGCCGTAGTGGATTGTGCCCTTCTGCGGTGGATAGAGGCCGGCCAGCAACTTCACCAGCGTGCTCTTGCCGCAGCCCGATTCCACGATTAGCGCCGTAAGCCTTCCTCCAGGAATCGTGAGGGTAAAGTCCTCCAGCAGCTCCACCCGACCGGCGTAATGAAAGCCAAGGTTTTCGCAGCGGATCTCACAGTCCAGAGGGAGAGCCACCCAGGGTTTCTCCATCGCCTGAGGATCCTCCACGCTGCCATCGAGCACCTCACCCAGGCGGTGAAACACCACCTGAGCGGTAATGAAATCGCCGGCGAAGGCAACCAAGGCGGCCAGGAACCCCAGCACATTGGCACCCATGCCGTTAAACGCGAGAAGCTGACCGATGCTCAGCTGGCCGGCGATCACGAAGCTGCTGCCGTACCACAGCAGGGCCAGGGTGGTGACGCTGGAGAGGAGGCTGGTGGTGGTGGAACTGAACAGCGAGAGCTGCTGGGTGTTCCAGCGCAGGTGTGCGAGGGTGCCGAAGTTGCTCTGGTACTCATCCCACACCTGGGGTGTAGCCTCAGTGGTCTTGAGCACCTGGGCGCCGCGGAAGGCCTCCACCAGAAACCCCTGGTTCTCAGCCGATTCCACGATCAGCCGTCGGGTCTTCCGGCGCAGAGCCGGCAGGAACACCAGATTGGCGCCCACCACCAAGACGAACGCCAGCAGCGAAGCTGCGGTGAGGGCAGGGCTGTAGGCCAGCATCAGCGCTAGCGATACCAAAGCGATGAACAGCTGGCTGGGCAGACCCAGCACCACATCACCAATCAGCCCGTTGATGAGGCTCACATCGCCGATGCGGCTCACCACCTCACCGCTGCGGTGGCTGTCGAAGTACGTCATCGGCAGGCGCAGCAGTTTGTGGCCGTACTCCAGCAGCATCCCCAGCTGCAGCCGCTGGGCGAAATGGCCCACCAAGTGCCCCTGGAGCAGGTCGACCAAATGGCGGAACAAGAACAACAGCAGCATGCCGATGCCCAGGCTGGTGAGCAGCTGGGTGTCGCGCCGCACAAGCACGTCGTCGGTGAGCAGCTGCATCAGCAAGGGCATCCCCAGCGCCAGCAAGCCGA
Organism: Prochlorococcaceae cyanobacterium; assembly: GCA_046498125.1. Taxonomy (GTDB): domain Bacteria; phylum Cyanobacteriota; class Cyanobacteriia; order PCC-6307; family Cyanobiaceae; genus NIES-981. The sequence continues at coordinate 1,226 of JAWOBH010000049.1, forward strand.
TCACGGCATTGATGGCCAGGGCCTGCAGCAACAGGCCGCGGTAAGGAAGAGCCAGGCTCAGAAAGCGGAGGAAAGGGGCCTTGGGAGCCTCCTCCTGGGCGTTGAGGCGGTTGAGATCGGGCTCCAGCAGCAGCATCACGCCGTTGCTCCAGCCCGAGAGCAGTTCGCTGCGCCGCAGCCAACGCAGTCCCTCTGCTGGATCGGCAATCAGGAATCGCCGGCCACGGCGTCGGTGCAGCACCACCCAGTGGTTGCCGTTCCAATGCAGGATGGCGGGCAGAGTCACCGCGTCGAGCTGATCGAGCAGCGCCGCGTCGGCACGAACGGCCCGGGCGTGGAAGCCCACGGCGTCGGCGCCGCGGCGCAGCCCCAACAGGGTGGTGCCGCTAGCGCCTGTTCCCACCAGCTCCCTCACCCTCGCCATCTGCAGCCTCTTGCCAAACTGCTGGGCCACCGTCGCGATACAGGCCGCTCCGCAGTCCTCTTCAGAATGCTGAATCACGCAAGCGTGGCGGTGCATACGTTGAAAAGCGATCAATCAGTGCGAGGTGAGGCAAGGAAGTAACCAAAGTACTCGACAAACCGAAGCCTCATACAGGAGGGCTTCCCAAGGGTGCTGAGGCATCCCCTTCATCCGCGAGCTTCGCATTTCGTACCTGTTCAGGGGCCATAGCGTCCCATGAGCCCCAGCCACTACCTGTAGCGTTTGAGCGGCCCCAAAGACAGGCAAAACCACCCGCTGGCAGTCCTCAGAGGGCTTCTTGGCTGAAGTCAAATCACCAACCACAGGGCTGAAACCCCTGTAGCGCAGTGAGCCTCATTGTAATCTTGTCCCCTGAACGCACACCGCATTTCAAAGACGTTAGCTCAGACTGAAGTGGCGAGCTCGAGGTGCTTGATCGATTGTGGCCTGCTCGATCAGGTTCCGAACACCGGTCAGCCTGCTTCTTGACAGAAGCCTCATGGCGACACCTGCCCGCGCTGGGCCACCACCAGCACCCGCTTGCTGCCGCTCACGAGCCCGTCGGGATGCACAGGCAACATCGCCCGGGTCTGCTCGTCAGGGTTGAGGGGCCGGCGCACGACCCGGAACAGCCCGCCTCCGCCGAGGGCGCCGATGCGCAGCGAGGGGCTGTCGAGAGCCGTCCCCTGGTCGTCCGTGACGTCGGTGGTGCCGCCGGTCAGGACCGCCCCGTTGAGGAGCTCATCGACGCAATTGATTACCCAGCTCGCTCCGCGCAGGCCAGCTTGGCGACATAGACTGGTACACAAATACTGCTCATGCCACGGCGCGCAACGGCATCCAGTTTCAGAAAGGCCTTTCTCTGCTGGCGTTCCAGCGGCTGTACGGCACGGAGGAGCAATCTGAGGCGGCCCTGGAGAAGGCGCGCTGGCCCGATGGCTTCCGATGCTGGCGTTGCGCCGCTCAGGAGCACGGCCTGGTCTACGGCCGCCGCCTCAAGCGCTACCAGTGCCGATCCTGCGGCCATCAGGCCACCCTCACCGCCGGGGCACGATCATGCAAGCCACCCAGTTGCCGCTGACCACCTGGTTCCTGGCTTTCTATCTGATCGGCCATGCCAAAACCGGGATCTCCTCGCTGGAGCTCAGCCGCTACTTGGGCGTGAACTACGACACGGCCTGGCTGCTGCACAACAAGATTTTGCGGGCGATGGCTGATCGGGAGGAGGCCTATCTGCTGCGGGGAAAGGTGCAGATTGATGATGCCTACCTTGGAGGAGAACGCAATGGTGGCAAGGCTGGTCAGGAATCAGAGAACAAGGTTCCGATCGTGGCAGCAGTCTCCATTGATGATGCCGGGCACCCCGTTCATGTGAAGCTTGCAACGGTCCGGACGTTTTCCTTCGCAGCCATTGCGGACTGGACCCAGGTTGCCCTGGCCAAAGGCTGTGAAGTGATTTCTGACGGCCTGGCCTGCTTCCGTGCTGTGGCTGAAGTCGGCTGCGTGCATCAGCCGGTCATCGTGAAGGGGAGACATCCCAATGAGTTGCCCGAGTTTCGCTGGATCAACACGGTGCTCAGCAATCTGAAGACCAGCTTTAACGGCACGTTCCATGCCCTTCGTTTTGATAAGTACTCGGATCGGTACCTGGGTGCCTTCAGCTACCGTTTTAATCGACGTTTCGATCTGGCAGCGATGACTGAACGCCTACTGCATGCTGCCTGCCTCAGCACAGCTCAGCCGGAGCACCTGCTCAGGCGA
>JAWOBH010000075.1:0-3961 GCA_046498125.1 Prochlorococcaceae cyanobacterium
AAAGCCCGTGAGGCCTTCCACCACCACTCCGATCACCAGGCCGAGCATGGCGGCGCGGCCATTGAACAGCTCAGCGCGCTTGAGCTGATCCATGTGGATCTGCTCGGTGGTGCGGTCCTGCAGCCAGTTGTCGCTGGCGGGGGTGTTGGTCATGGATGTCCTGGGTGATTGGAGCTGGATCGTGTGCTGCGTCGTGACCCGCTCAGCTCGCGAGATCCGGCTGGAGCAGTGCGCCCACGAGCCAGGCGCCGAACAGGAGAACGGTGAGGGTGGCGATCATCTGGGCTCGTAGGGGGCGAGGTCGCTGGGGCGACTGAGGACAAAGGCCACCAGTCCTGTGAGCAGGATCACCAGGGCGGTGACGCCGGCAATGGCGGCGGAGTAGTCGCTGCTCATGGCGATCAACCGAGACCGATCTGGGAGAGGATGCCCTGGCCGGTGAGCAGCTCGGTGCCGAGGCCGATCACGAAGCCGAGCATGGCCAGGCGGCCGTTCCAGGTTTCGGCGAAGGTGCTGAAGCCGAAGCGGGCGGAGGAGTCGGACATGCGTGTTACGCGGTGTTAAGAGCAATGTAACAGTCTGTAACGGATCTGTCGAGGGTCGTGGGCCCGGTCGTCCATCCCAGCGGTGCGTCTTGTTCCTTGCCCTGGGGCCTGAGCTCTCACGGTGCCGGCAGTCGCCACTGCGGCGGGCACGCCGTCCAGCCCTGCTGGCGCTTCTGGCGCCAGAGGCGGATGGCTTCCTCGCGGGTGAGCTCTCGGCGCCGTTTGAGCAGCGGCACCGGCTCACCGGGCAGCAATTCGCCGCTGGTCACCTCCAGCACCTGGTTGTGGCGGGTCCAGCGCGTTGGCCGAAAGTGCAACACCTGGCGGCCATCGCTCAGCCAGCCCTCCCTGGGGGAGAGCGGCGGACGCTTGCCGGCGGCCATGACTGGATCAGCCGGCCTCGGGGGCCCAGCCCCGCTGGCGTGCCATGTCGTCGGTCCAGCCGTGGCAGCGGTGGGTGAGGTGCTCGCCCTGGGCCAGGAGTCCCTGGTGCAGCTGGCAGGTGAGCAGGGGGATGCAGTTCACGCCGCTGTGGTGCCGGAACCAGTGGCAGGTCATGCAGACCTTGCGGCTGCGGCTGGGCAGCAGCAGATCACGCTCGAGGAAGGGCCACGCGTCGATGGGTTGCTCCAGCGAGCCGGAGGGCTCGCCGGCCGATCGGCGGAGCGGGAGGCCCATAGCCCTCAGTGCATGCGTACACCTGTACTAGCAGATGCCGTCCGGTCGCGCTGTGTTCTCTCCAGCCCGCGGACTGTGCGGGGCGCTACCGCCTCAGCGCAGCGGCACGACGATCCGGTTGCCGTTGGCCGGGTTGGTGAACTCCGCATTGCTCTGAAGGAGAACCTGCCGCTCCCAGGTGCCGCCGAGGGAATCCCGCAGCACCGAGACGGGGAATCCTTCTTCCACCAGCCGGTAGGTCATCGCCTTGCCGTCCTCCCAGACGATGCGCACCGTGCCATCGGCGGCGTGGCTGTCGCGGCAGCGGATCGGCTGGTCGTTGAAGGCGCAGTCCTTCCAGGGCTCCGCCAGTGCCGCCGGAGCCATGGGGCCGCTGAGCAAGGCCAGGGCCAGCGCGGCACGGGCCAGGTGTCTCGACATGGGAGGCGGGGCAGAGGTATTCAGGGAATCGGCAGCTCCACGCAGGCACCGCCCTCGATGGCGGCAACAGCGGCTCGGATCTTGCCTGTGACCGCGCGAATCCTGGGCCAGCTCGTGGTTGTCAGCACCAGGATCGCGATGCTGCGCCCGCTCAGGTTCTGCTGGTACCGCAGGTTGGTGTCTGTCGTGATCAGCAGCTCATAGCCCTCCTGCTCCAGTTCGCTGGCGACAACGAAGGGGAGCATCAGGATGTCTCCTCAGTTTGCTGGAAGCAGGCCTGGAGTTGTTCGATCTGCTCTGCCCGCTTCTTGCCCTTCAGCTTCGCCAGGTTGAGCAGCTTCCAGCGAATCGCTGGAAGCTGCTGTAGATGGGGAAATGGCATCCACTCCCACCGCGGCTGGTTCTGGACCAGTGAGAGCAGAAAGTCACGGTGCTGGTGAGTGAGGGCACGGGGCAACTCATGAACCAAGCGTGCACGCATCGCTTCCAGGGTTTCAAGGCTGACCTCAGCGCGGGTCATGCCGCTGAACTGGTTCGTAAACGTGGCGGCCAGGGGTTGGAGACGTGGCGCCAACACTTCATGCACCGGCCTGTTGTGGCCTGCCAGATAGGCCACAAAGCAATCCACGTTCTCCGGTGATAGCCCGATCGTGTCGTAGAGAACCAGTACGTCGAAGAGATCCCGTGGATGCTGCCGGTCCATGGCGGCCACGAGCTTGCTGCCATAGATCTCAGCGGTGGAGAGCAACGGCAGGGTGACCGCCTGAGCAAACTGCTCCTCGGTGGCAGGAGAGAGCGATCGATGCTGGAGGGGAAGCAGCGTTCCCCGGAACACCTCATTCACCTCCACCTTCACCTCGGCCAACGGGCCCACCACCATCAGCTTGCTTTCGTTGTTGCTGCTGTTCCTGCGTTGAAGCACCTCGTAGCCCATGGCTTCCAGGTTCTGGCTGATGGCGCTGAGTTCGGTGGCGATGGCCTCGAAGGCGGCTGCACGATTGAGGCGGTGGTTGGTGAACACCACATCGATGTCCACCGACAGGCGTGGCAGATCGTGCAGGAAGAGGTTGATTGCGGTGCCGCCTTTGATCGCGAAGTGAGGCGAGGAGAACACCACCGGGGCGATGTCCAGTAGCTGGCGAACCGTGGTTGTGTAGGCAGCATTCATGGTGTGGCTGCCAGATCCAGCCGCTCTCCGGTGCGGCCAACGGCTACCCAACGGCGGCCACCGCCGAGACGGCGGCTGTGCTGCTGGGCCAGGTCTGCCCATGGCAACTGGAGATCGCTCGTCAGCCGCGCGGCCAACCGCGCCACCTTGATGCGGCTGAGGTGGCCGAGCAGCTGATCCAGGAGCTGCAGCCGCAGGTTGCGCGTGCTCTCCACCAGCTGGCGCACCTCCTCGAGACTTTCGAAACTGCCCGTTTCGCTGAGCAGCTCCAGTAGGGCCCGTTCCGGAGTGGACACCGGCAGATCTGGATGGCCGCCGGCAAGGGGAGCCAGGCCGAGCCCCTCAGGCAGATCAGCATCAAAGATATGGGCCACGCGATAGCGCACCGGGACTGTGGCGGCCAGCCAGTTGGGAATGCGCGCTGGCTGATCGCCCCAGAGCACCACGGTTTCCCGGTAGGCCAGGTTGTGGCGGACGCCGCGCCAGGCCAAAGCCGTTTTCGCGGCCACATGCAACCCCGGCTGCTGCTGAGCCAGAAAGGCCAGGCAGTCGTCCCGATTGAGGGTGTCGCCAGGCAGCTGGTAGGCACCGCGCCCGAGCCGCTGCAGCCAACCCGATCGCACAAGAGCGGAGGCGCGCTTGGCCGTGATCCCGTGGGTCGCCAGCAGCTTGGTCCCTAGGGGGCAGCCACGAGGCAGCTGCGCCAGAGCCTCCTTGAATGAAAAACGAGCCGCAGATCGCTGCATGCGAGAACTATAGCCACTTTCCCATGCAGGGAGGACGGATGCAGGCGCCACGCCGGGCATGATCGCCGGGACCGCCCTCCTGCTCCGCCAGCCGAATCAGATCCCCATTGCTGACGGTGGCCCATCCCAGTTCAAACGCCGTGCTCACGAGATGACCAGCCAGTGAGCGGCGCAGAGGAACCGGCGTCCCCTGGTCGAACAAGATCCGCACTCAGGCCACTGCAGCTGCAGCGGTACTGCGGGCGACGTGCTCCAGCACCATCCGGGCCTGCTCCAGGCTCACGCCGGGGAACAGTTTGACGAAGTCCGCCAACGAGACCCCGTCTTCCAGGTTTTTAAACAGAGCCGCCACGGGAATGCGGGTGCCGCGGAACACCCAGGCGCCGCTGACACGCTGCGGATCC
>JAWOBH010000259.1:0-13989 GCA_046498125.1 Prochlorococcaceae cyanobacterium
TGCTGCTGTTGCTGGTGGCGGTGGCGGCCTACATCGGCACGTCCTGGCGGGTGCCCCCGCCTCCGGGGGATGGCCTGCTGGCGGTGCTGAGCTGGTTCGCCTCGTTTGACGCCCTGCAGACCCTGCTGGTGGTGGTGGTGTGCAGCATGCCCCTGCGGCTGCTGCGCGGCGTCACCGGACTGATGGCAGCCAGCCAGGTGATGACCCTGGTGCTCACCCTGCTGATCGTCACCGTGGCCGCCATCTATCTGTTGCGGCTGGAAGTGCTCTCGCGGGTGCTGATTCTGGGCTCGGCGGTGTTGCTGGCCCGGGTGGATCTGGCCCGCATCCGGGTGGTGCCGCCGCCCCTGCGGCTCTCCCTCGGTCTCAGTGTGCTGGTGCTGGCCAGCTGCGCCCTCGGCCGCTGGCTGATCAGCCGGGGCTGACGGGCTTGCAGGGATCAGTCCGGGGCGTCCGGCTCTGCTGCACAGGCCGGCGCCCTGGGTGCCTGCAGGCTCCAGAGGTTGCCCATCACTTTCTTGACGTACAGACGGGTCTCAGGGAAGGGGATGGCCTCCACCCAGAGCTCGGGTTCACTGTTCAGGCGTGGGTCGATCCAGCCGGCCACAGCGTTGGGGCCGGCGTTGTAGCTGGCCACCGCCAGCAGTGGATCTCCCTGCCAGCGTTGCAGCAGCTGCTGCAGGTAGCGGGCGCCGAGGCTGGCGTTGAGCGCCGGCTGTTCGAGTTCATCGGCCTGCAGCGGGCGGCCCAACAGCTCCTCCGCCGTGGCGGGCATCAGTTGAAGCAGCCCCACCGCCCCCACCGGTGAGCGCACCGTGGGCGAGAAGCGCGACTCCTGCTTGGCCACCGCCGCCAGCAGGGTGGCGGGCACGGCGGCCTCGGCGCCGGCGGCGTTGAGCTCCTCGGCGTAGGCCGGGGTGTGCAGCTCCCGTTCCAGCACCTGCGCCCAGTTGCAGTCCCGGGCTGGCAGCCGCAGGCTGGCCTGCTCCAGCCGGCCCAGCCCCAGCCAGTGGTCGCCCACCCCCCGGCGCAGGCGACCTTCGAGGATCTGGGCCAGCGGATCGCCACCGGCGCGCTGGTGCTGCCCCAGCAACCAGTGCTCCCAGGCCTCCAGGGGCTGGTTCAGCCCCCAGAGGCGCTCCAGGTCGGGGTCGCCGCTGGCGAGGGGGTGCCAGTGCGGCTCAGCCAGAGCCGGTGCCTGGAGGGGATCGAGCTCCACATCCCCCTGGCCGAGACGGACTGCGGCACGCCAGCCGTAGTAGCCGCCCGGCTGTTGCTCCAGCAGATCAGCCCAGATCTCCTGGGCCTGCTGGCGCTGGCCGAGCTGCCAGCGGGCCAGACCCTGCCAGAAGCGCCGGCGGCCGTCCAGAGCCAGCGGCAGCCGGCCGTCCAGGCTGGGTTCATCGAGCACCAGGGCCGTCTGACTCCAGTTGCCCTCCAGGGCCTTCTGCCGGGCGTGGTGCCACTGCAGCTCCCAGCTGGCGGGATCCTCGGGCCACTGCCGCAGCACCGCCAGGACGCGCAGCGGATCGCCGCCCTCCCGGGCCAGCCGGGCCTGGGCCGGGGCGCTGCCGCGCAGAGCAGCCGGCAGCTGCTGGATCGCCTCCAGGCTCGCGGCGCTGCGCCCCTGGCTGAGCAGCCGCACCGCCTCCAGCGCCTCGTCACTGCCAGGAGCGCGGCGGGCGAGGGCGAGCAGCCGCGCTTCCGCGTCCTCCTCCCGCTCGGGATCGGGGAGCAGGGCCCTGGCCAGGGCCAGGTCGGTGGCGGGGCTGGCGCTGGTCTTCCCCAGGCAGTTCTGGGCTGCAGCGCCATCGCCGAGTTGGGCCAGGGCGGTCGCGAGCTGGTTGCGCTCGGCGCTGTTCAGGGCCGGATGGTCCGCCGTGCAGCGGCGCTCCAGCTGCGTTCTGGCCCCCGGCCAGCGGGGCCCCCAGCGGGCCAGGTGCAGGGCCCCCTCCGTTCCCTGCTCCAGGGCTGCGGCCAGGGCCGCCGGATGGCCGGCAAAACGCTCCAGCAGCTGCATGCGCAGGGCCGGCTGCTTGCGGCCGAGGCTGTAGAGGGCATCGGCGCTGGCGGGATCAGCGGGAAAGCGCCTCAGCAGGGCCTGCCAGCGCCTCGTTGCCAGACCGTCGTCCCCCCGCTGCTCGGCCGACAGGGCCTCGCGTTTCAGCACCAGCGCCGCCAGGGGGTCTCCTCCCCAGCCCTGGCCGCGCAGCAGGCGCCGCTCGGCCTCCAGCAGCTCAGGATCCCGAGAGCGGTGGGCACCGCCGCGGCCGGCCAGCAACAGCGCCGCTTCGCGGCGCCGCTGGGGATCGGGATCCAGCCGCCAGGTGCGCTCCAGGCTGTGATTCGAGAGCCCGGGCGTGAGTGCCGGCCGCTGTTGCAGCAGCTCGCGGCCGCCGAGCAGCAGAGCGGCGCTGCCCAGGCAGCTCACGGCCAGAAACAGGGGGAGGCGCTGCACGGGCCGACCGGGTCGTCGGGCGGCATTCTGGTGGTCCTCCGCTCCGCTGCTCCGCCGCCCATGCGCCGGCCCGTGTTGTCCCCCTATCTCTCCAGTCTTCCCGGCAGTGGCCAGCGTCTGCGGGCCCTGCGGGTGATGGGATTGGCGGTTCTGGTGCTGGTGCTGCGCCCATGGGTGCCGTTCAGCTGGTTGCCCGGCTGGGTGGTGGGCGGCCTGTTGTTGTGGGCGCTGCTGGAGCTGTGCGGCTGGGTGTAGTGGCCCCGGCGTTGGCGCTGAACCCATCGGCGCTGAAGCAAGCGGCGCTGGGCCAGCTGGCACTGCCAGGCTGGGCGCTGCCATCCGCTGGACATACGCTGGCGCCAGCACGACCGTTGCCATGACCCCGCCGACCAGCCAGCCGCTGGGTCATTCAGCCCTGGGGCACCCGCCCCTCGGCCATCCGCTCGGGGAGGGCGTCGCCGCTTTCGGCACCGACGGCATCCGCGGCCAGGTGGGCAGCCAGGTCACGCCCGCCCTGGCCCTGCAGATGGGCTTCTGGTGCGGCCAGGTGCTCCCCGCCGGCGCCCCGGTGCTGATCGGCCGGGACAGCCGCAGCAGCGGGCCCATGCTCAGTGCCGCCCTCACCGCCGGCCTGACGGCGGCGGGGCGTGAGGTGTGGCATCTGGGGATCTGCCCCACCCCGGCGGTGCCCGGCGCCATCCGCCGCGTCGACGCCGCAGGGGGATTGATGGTGTCGGCCAGCCATAACCCTCCTGGGGACAACGGCATCAAGGTGTTCGGACCCTCGGGGGCGAAGCTGAGCGCTGAGCTGCAGCAGGCGATCGAGGCCGGCCTGGCCGGCCGCAGTCCACTGCCGGAGTTCTGCAGCAGCGGCCGCAGCGTGGAGCGGCCCGATCTGATGGCTGACTACCGCCAGGCCCTCGTGGCCAGCGCCGAAGGCTGCAGCCTCATCGGCTGTCGCATCGTGCTGGATCTCTGCCACGGCTCGGCCACCGCCTGCGGTGAGGCCGTGTTCCGCGCTCTCGGAGCCGAGGTCACGGTTCTGCACGGCGAGCCGGACGGGGAGCGCATCAACGTGACCTGCGGCAGCACCGACCTCGAGCCCCTGCGGCAGGCGGTGCTGGCCAGCGGAGCCGAGATCGGTTTCGCCTTCGACGGCGATGCCGACCGCATGCTGGCCGTCGACGGTCGCGGACGGGTGGTGGACGGCGATCAGATCCTCTACCTGTGGGGCTCGGCCCTGATGGAGGCCGGCAGCCTTCCCGATCAGCGCATCGTCGCCACGGTGATGAGCAACCTCGGCTTCGAGCGGGCCTGGCAGCAGCGCGGCGGGGTGCTGGAACGCACCCCCGTTGGTGACCAATACGTGCACCGTGCCATGGAGGAGCTGGGCGCGGGCCTGGGGGGAGAGCAGTCAGGCCACATCCTCTCGGCCCGGCACGGCATGAGCGGCGACGGTTTGCTCACGGCCCTGCAGGTGGCCACCCTGCTGCACGGCCAGGGCCTCAGCCTGGCTGAGTGGCTGGATGGCAGCTTCCGTCCCTATCCCCAGAGCCTGGTGAACGTGCGCGTGCCCGACCGTGAGCGGCGTCGGCACTGGCAGCAGTGCGCTCCTCTCCGCCAGGAGCTGGACCGTGCCGAGGCCGAGATGCACGGCCAGGGCAGGGTGCTGGTGCGGGCCAGCGGCACCGAGCCGCTGCTACGGGTGATGGTGGAGGCGGCCGAACCCCAGCTGGTGCAGCGTTGGGCCAGCCAGCTTGCCGCCGCCGCCGAGCGGCACCTCAACGCTGCCTGAGCTCCAGCAGCTCGCGGGCCATGCTCAGGGCGCCGGCACAGGCGTCAGCGGCTGGTGTCGCCAGCCGGGCACCGGGCACCGCGCTGGCCAGGGCGAGCTCCAGCTCCCGGCGCAGCAGGATCAGATGGTCCAGGGCTCCCCCCAGGGGCCACACAAGCGGCTGCTCCAGAGTGAGCCGGCAGCTGATTGCCGCGGCCATCGCAGCCAGGGCAGCGGCGTTGTGGCGCACGATCGCCAGGGCACAGGCGTCGGCGGACTCGGCGCAGGAGAGCACCACCGGCGCCAGGGCCGCGAAACCGGCGGCGCCGAACCCGGGCTGCACCACCCTGGCCTTGATCGCCGCCGCCGCTCCTGGATCCTCGGGGTCCAGCGCCAGGGCTCGCCACAGGTGTTGTCGCAGCACGCTGTCGGGCCGGCGGCCATCGGCCATCTGCAGGCTGGCGCTGAGGCCGTCCCGGCCGATGTCCATCGCCGAGCCGGCCCCGTCCAGCAGCCAGCCCCAGCCGGCGCAGCGGTGCTCCATCCCCTGGCGGTTGCGGCCCACGGCGATGGTGCCGGTGCCGCTGATCAGCAGCACTCCTTCGCGGGCCGTGCCCATGGCCCCGCGCAGGGCCGTGCGCTCATCGCCGGTCACCACCAGGCGCCGGGGCGGCAGGTCCAGGGCCGCGGCCGCCAGCTCCCGCCCCCGGGTCTGCACGGCGCTGCCCAACTCGATCCCACTGGCACCGACGGCGGCGGCCAGCAGCGATCCCCGCTTGGCGGGGGCCAGCGCCTCGAGGGCCTGCGCCAGGCTGAGGCCAAGGGCCTGGCGGAAGGCGGCGTCGGCGCCGCTGCTGGCCAGATGGCGCACCCCGGGTCCTGTGCCTTCGGCGAGGATTGCCCCGCTGCCGGCGTCGGCCAGGCGGCAGCGCGTGTGGGACTGGCCGGCGTCGAAGCCGGCGATCAGCTCAGGCACCCGCGGCGCCCCCGGCGGGCGGGGGGCTGGCCGGGGCCGTGGCCGAGAGGGTGGCCAGGCAGAACCAGCCGGTGAGCTGCACCTCCGGCCGGAAGAAAATGGTGTCGGTGAGACCCTGCACGCCCAGGCCGGCGATCACAGCCAGCACCCCCAGGGCCGGCAGGGCCATGGCGGCATTGCGGCGCCAGATCGCCACACCCCGTCGCAGGCTTGCCAGTACCAGGCCGATGCCGGCCACCAGTCCGGGGATGCCGGCCTCCACCGCCAGCTCCAGGGGGATCGAGTAGGCGCTGAGGGCGTTGAAGCGGGGTTGCTGGTAGAGGGGGTAGATGAGGTTGAAGGCGTCATTGCCGGGCCCGATCCCCAGCCAGGGCCGGGCCTGGATCATGTCCAGCGCCGCCAGCCACACGTTGATGCGGAAGTTGTTGGAGCTGTCCCCGCGCCCGGCCAGCAGGCTCAGCACCCGCACCCGCAGGGCCTCCACCTGGACCACCAACACGGCCAGCAGGGCAGCACCAGTCAGCAGCACCAGAACCGGCACCAGCCGCCGCCACAGGGGCGGCCAGTGCCGGGTCTGCTGGATGGCCAGCAGCACCATCACCACAGCCGCCGCGGCCACCAGTCCCATCCAGGCGCCACGGCTGTAGGTGAGCACCAGGGCGGCGGTGCCCAGCCCCAGGGCCGCCAGGGCGAACAGGCGCCTGGCCGGTTGCCGCCAGCGCAGCAGGGCCACCAGGGCCAGGGGCAGGATCGGCAGCAGGTAACCGGCCAGCAGGTTGGGGTTGTCGAGGGTGCTGTAGATGCGCACCGTGCCGGCGGCCACGGAGGTGGGATCGGCCCAGCCGGCCAGCTCCGAGGTGTCGGCGTAGAGCTGGCGCAGGCCGATCACGCTGGTGAGCAGGGAGCCGCCCAGCAGGGAGGCCACGATCCGGTCCCACCACAGCGGCGCGGCGCTCAGCACCTCCTGCATCAGGGCGTAGACCCCGAGGTAGCTCACCAGCTTCAGCAGCCCCTTGGCCGCCGCGGTCGGCACCGGCGAGAAGCCGGTGGCCACCAGGGCCACCGCCAGGATCACCAGGATCCAGGCGTTGATGGCGCCGATCCCCTGAGGCGGCCGGCGCAGGGCCAGCAGCAGCCACAGCACCCCGCTGGCCAGAATCAGCAGGCTGAGGCCGGCGCGGCTCACCAGCGGCAGGCCCGCCATCAGGGCGCAGAGCACAAGGCCCGCGAGCGGCACCAGCCGCTGGCCCACTGTTCCCACCCGCCAGTCCGCCAGCAGGCCCTGCCAGCGCAGCAGCAGCGGCGGTGCGGCGGAGAGGCTGGAGTCGCCCACGGCAGGCCCTGGTTGGTTCAGGGGCGATTATCGGCCGCTGCCTCCTCCAGCAGCGCCAGCTCCGGCGGGGGCTGGCGGTTGCGCCGGTACAGCACCCGGTACACCGGCAGCCCCTGCCGGAGCACGTGAGTTTCCCGCTCGGTGGCCACCGGCCATGGGTTGGCGCCGCGCCAGGGCCGCGGATCCCCGGCTGGCCGCTCGAAGCACCCTGAGGCCTCCACCAGCTGAACCATCGGCTCGATCACCGCCAGCACATCGCTCTGCAGGAACAGCTCCCGCCCTGGCGCCAGGGCGGCGGCCAGGGCCCGCAGCAGGGCGGGCTGCAGCACCCGGCGCTTGTGGTGCTTCGTCTTGAACCAGGGGTCGGGGAACTGGATGCTCACCCGCTCCAGCAGGCCCGGCTCCAGGGCGTCCAGCCAGTGCTCAAGGCTGACGTTGGCGTTGCAGAACAGGATCTGCAGGTTGGTGAGCCCGAGGGCCCGGCGATCGGCCTCGGCCGCCTCCACCAGGGGGCGGCGGATCTCCACGCCCAGGTGGTTGCGCCAGGGCTCCGCCTGGGCCAGGGCCAGCAGGAACCGGCCCCGGGCGCAACCGATGTCCAGGTGCAGCGGCCGGGCCGGGTCGTCGAACAGCTCGGCCGGCGGCGGCAGCAGCAGCGGCTGCTGGTAGAAGCGGCTGAGCGGATTGACGTGCTGCCGCACCATCAGTCGTCGTTGCCGGGCACCAGAAACGCCCAGCTGGCGGTGTAGCCGTGCAGGTGGGTGCTGCCGGCAACGGGGCCGATCTCGCCGTTGCAGAAGGCGCCGGCCACCGGCAGGGCCCCGAACACCTCCCGGGCCACGGTCACGTCGCCGTCAGGCCTGCCGTAGAGCCCCTGGCCCCGGCCCAGGCAGGCGAACAGCAGGGCCGCCAGCGGTTCCGCGGGCCGCCGCCGTTGGCGGCGCAGCAGCAGTTCCAGCTCCTGGCGGGAGGCGTTGCCGTCGCGCAGCTGGAACTGCACCTGCTGGCCCACCCGCATGCGCTCGGCCACGGCCACGGCGCCGTTGCGGGGATCCACCCCCAGCAGGTTGCGCACCAGAAAGGTGGGGGTCACGCCGTCACCATCCCCCTCGCCGGCACCGCCGCCGGCCTCGATCCGGAAGCTGTCACGCCCCACTCCCAGAAACAGCGAGTGCTTCACCAGCTCCCGTTCTTCGGCACTGAGGTCGGTGAGAATCCCCTGCAGCGCCGCCAGCGGCGTGCTCTGGCGCTCCCGGCAGCTGAGCCTGAGCACCACATTGCGCTGGGCCTCCTCCACCTCGAACACCGGCCCGATCGGGCGGCAGCCCTGGGCCACCACCGGATCGAGGCTCCAGCCGCCGTCGATCAGGCAGCCCACGGCGCCGCCGCGCACCTGCCGCTCAAACAGCAGCGAACTGGTGGAGGCGCTGTGGGGACAGGCGATCCCACCCACCTTGGTGGCGGCGGGGCAGGCGTAGTCGAGGCCGCTGATCAGGTCATTGATGCCTGCGAAGCCAGGGTCGATCAACAGCAGCATCGAGCGGCTGGCCGCCAGGTCGGCCGCCTGGTCGGCCGGGCCCAGGAGGGCCAGCCAGGGGTCGGCGGGGCCATCGAGATCGGGCAGCGGTCCGCTCTCGATGGCGAAGGGCCGCAGTCGCACCCCGGGCAACCGCAGCAGCGTCACGCTCAGGCCGGCCTCCTGCTCGAGCTCCCGCGCCGCCGCTCCCGGGGGGGCGCCGATCACACCGCCTGCCAGACAGCCCAGCCAGTGCTCAGCCTGGATGCGCTCCTGCAGCAGGGGCAACAGCCGGGGCAGGTCGCTGGCATAGCTGGCGGACACGAACACCAGGGCCAGGTGTGCCGGACCGGTGCCGCGCAGCTGACGGGCCACGCTGGTCACTGCCGTCTCCAGGGAGACGTCGGTGGCCAGAGCCGTGCGGCACCAGGCGCCGGTTCCGGGGGATCCCAGACCGCGGCCCAGCCAGCCAGGGAGAGGGAAGGCAGCCATCAGGGGACCCTATCGCCACAGGGGAGGGTCGGATAATGGCGCCTCCTTGAACCGCCGCTGTGCCGGACACCCTCTACCGCTCACTGGTGTGGCTCGATGTGCGGCTTGGGGTGCTGTTCAGCCTGGGGGTGCCGCTGGTGCTGCTGGTGTGGGCCGCCCTGCGCCGGGAGCGTTCCCTGCTGCGCCTGCTGGGGCTCTACTGGAAAGTGGCCAGCCTGCTGCTGGTGGCCAACCTGCTGCTCACCGACCGCCGTCCGCTCGCCTTCGTGTTGCTGGTGATCGCGCCGCTGCTGGTGGTGGTGAGCCTGTGGTTCTGGGTGGATCTCAACGAGGAGCTCGCCGATCTGCCGCCCTGGCGGGCGCTGCCGCTCACCACCCGTATCTGGCGCTGGAGCCTCAGCTTCTGGGGGGTGCTGAGCGCCGCCTTCAGTGCCACGGCCCTGGGCTGCCTCGATGCCGGCGTGCGGGCCACGGATCGCTGCGGCCTGTGGATGGAGGCCCCGATCCGGCTGCACGGCCACCTCGAGCGGGTGTTTGCGTTCGTCTTCGGCGGCCAGTGGACCCCAGCGGTGGCCGCCTTCATCGGCTACCTGGGTCTGGTGGCCTACGCGGTGGGCCTGCTGCAGTGGCTGCTGGTGCGCCTGCCGCGCCTGGGCCGGGTGGCCGGAGAGTTCTGAATCCTGTCCAAGTCCTGATCGTTGGGAGCACCGCTGACCATGACCATCGCTGAGTTGCTGGCGGGGCTTGAGGCCATCAGCCGCGACCGGCCCGACCGGGTGCTGCGCCTGCGCGGCCATCTGCCCGCTGGCGGCGGGGAGGACCCGTTCGAGCTGCTGATCTTCCGGGGTTTTTCCAGCAGCGTCAGCCACCCCACCGCTTTCAATCCCGATCAGCCCGCTCTCAGCGAGGAGGCGCGCATCGAGGGGGCCGACCTGCTGCTCGGCCCCCTCAACCCTGCCGCCGAGCAGCTCCTGGCGCAGGGCCAGCCGGTGGTGTCGTTCCTGGAGCCCTCCACCTGGCTCTGAACCGCGGGGCTCAGGCCTGCCGGCAGAGCCGGCGCCAGTGGGGACAGAGCGGGGCCAGAGCGGGGCCATGGGGCTCCAGCCCCTGGGACCTGGCCAGCTCGAAGTCGTGGAAGTCGAAGCCCGGGGCCACCGTGCAGCTCACCAGGCTCCAGGGGCTGGCCGGGGCCGGTTCGGCGGCAAACCAGCTGCCCGCCGGCACCACGTGCTGCGGCCGGTCTCCGGCCGCCAGATCCAGGCCCAGCCCGGTGCGGCGCGCCGAGCCGGCCGGGCTGAGCTCGTAGATCAGCAGCCTGCCGCCGCCATGGTGGTGCCAGGCCTCGTCGGAGTGGATGCGGTGCCAGTGGGAGGCTTCCCCCGCGGCCAGCAGAAACAGGATGGCGGTGCTGGTGGCCCGTGGCCCGCGTGGCGTCGGCACCTGGGCTTTGGCGCGATAGGTCTCCCGGAAGTGGCCGCCCTCGGGATGGGGCGCCAGCTCCAGAGCCCGGATCAGCTGCTCTGGTTTCACCCCTGGCCCTCCAGCACGGCCACGCAGCGGCCGCAGAGGCTGGGATGGGCGCTGTGCTGGCCGATATCGGTTGCGTAGTGCCAGCAGCGCTCGCATTTGTGGCCCGCGGCGCGGGCCACCCGCACCCGCACCCCCCCCGACTCGGCCTCCCGCAGCACCTGGGCCGGAGCCTCGCCGCCGAGGCGCAGGGCCGACACCAGCAGCCAGTCGGCCAGGTTGTCCACCGCCGGCTGGGATGAACGCTGCAGCCAGGCCAGCGCCTCCGCCAGGCCGGATCCCGCGGCTGCTTCCGCCGAACCGGTGCTGTCCTCGCCCGGCTCCACCTGCACCTGAGCCTCCAGGGAGGCGCCCAGCTGGCCCTCGGCGCGGCAGCTCTCCAGCTGGCGGTTCACCAGGGCGCGCAGCTCCAGGATCGCCGCCATGGGAGTCTCCAGTTCGGGCCGGCGCCATTCCGACGGTGCCGTGGGCCAGCCCCGCTCGAACACCGAGGCCTCGGCCACAGGGTAGGGAAGGTTCTGCCAGATGTCCTCGGCCATGTGGCAGAGCACAGGCGCGATCAGGCCCGCCAACCGCTCCACCACAAGAGAGAGCACCGTCTGGCAGCTGCGGCGGCGGAACTCGCCCGCCCCGCTCACGTAGAGGCGGTCCTTGGCGATGTCGAGGTAGACGTTGGAGAGGTCGACGACACAGAAGTTCTGCAGGGCCTGGAAGAAGCGGTAGAACTCGAAGCGCTCGAAATCTCCTGTCACGGCATCGGTCAGGGTGGCGGTGCGCTGCAGCATCCACTGGTCGAGCAGGGGCAGCTCGTCGTAGGCAATGGCATCGCCCCCGGCGCTGGCCGGTCTGGGATCGAAATCGTGCAGGTTGCCCAGCAGGTAACGGGCGGTGTTGCGCACCTTGCGGTACACATCGGCCAGCTGTTTCACAATGCCCGGACCCAGGGGCACATCAGCCGAATAGTCAACCGAGCTCACCCACAGGCGCAGCACATCGGCGCCGTAGGCGGGCTGCTGTTTCTGGTTGCTGCCGCCCTCCACCAGCACTCCCGGGTCGACAACGTTGCCCAGCGATTTGCTCATCTTGCGACCCTTCTCATCGAGGGTGAAGCCATGGGTGAGCACCCGCCGGTAGGGGGCGTGGCCATTGACGGCCACCGAGGTCAGCAGGCTGCTCTGGAACCAGCCGCGGTGCTGGTCACTGCCCTCGAGATACAGATCGGCGGGATAGCGCAGGCCGGGGGCATCACTGGTGCCGTCCTTCCGCAAGGCCTCGTCGCTGCCGCTGCTGAGCCCGCCCAGCACCCCCGCCCACGAGGAGCCGGAGTCGAACCACACGTCCATGGTGTCGCTGCCCTTGCGCCAGTGCTCGGCGTCGCCGGCCAGCTCCGGCGGCAGCAGGCCCGCCTCATCGCGCTGCCACCACACATCGGTCCCGTGCTCGGCGATCAGGGCCTGGATGTGGCTGAGGGTGGCCTCGTTGAGCAGCACCTCGCCGCTGTCGCGGTGGTAGAAGACGGGGATCGGCACGCCCCAGGTGCGCTGGCGGCTGATGCACCAGTCGCCCCGCTCGCTCACCATTGACTCGATGCGGTTGCGGCCGCTGGGCGGCAGCCACTCCACCTGGGCAATGGCGTCGAGGGCGGCGGCGCGGAAGCCCTCCACCGAGGCGAACCACTGCTCGGTGGCCCGGAAGATCGTGGGCTTCTTGGTGCGCCAGTCGTAGGGGTAGCGGTGCTCGTAGCGCTCCTGCTTGAGCAGGGCGCCGGCGGCTTCCAGGGCTTCGATGATGGTGGGGTTGGCGTCCTTGAGCACGTTGGTGCCGGCGAAGGGGCCGGCTTCGGCGGTGAGGGTGCCGGCCTCATCCACCGGGCAGAGCACCGGCAGGCCGTATTTCCTGCCGGTGTTGAAGTCGTCCACCCCGTGGCCAGGGGCGGTGTGCACCAGGCCCGTGCCGGCTTCGGTGGTGATGGTGTCGCCGCCCAGCACCACCTGGCCGCGGCGCTCCAGCAGCGGATGGCGGTAGACGACTCCCTCCAGCTCCTCCCCTTTCACCGTGAGCAGGGGGTTCAGGCCCAGCCCCAGTTTCTGCTGCAGCCCTTCCACCAGCTCGCTGGCCACCACCAGGTGGTTGGAGAGGCTGTCGCCCCCGTTCACCTCGCAGATGCTGTAGTCGAGCGACCCGTTCACCGACACCGCCAGGTTGGCGGGCAGGGTCCAGGGGGTGGTGGTCCAGATCGCCACCGAGACCGTGATCGGCCGGCTTGTGGCGACCATCTGACCGTTGGCCTCCACCTCCAGGCCCACGGCCTTGAGGCGGCTGGCCAGGGCGGTGGGCACCGCCTCCACCGGGAAGGCCACGTACACGCTCGGGGAGGTGTGGCCGTCGGGGTATTCGAGCTCGGCTTCCGCGAGGGCGGTGCGGGAGCTGGGGCTCCAGTGCACCGGCTTGAGGCCCCGGTAGATGTGGCCGGCGAGCACCATGGCGCCGAACACACCGATCTGGGCCGCCTCGTAGCGCTTCTGCAGGGTGAGGTAGGGGGCGTCCCAGTCGGCCCAGATTCCCCAGCGCTGGAAGCCCGCCTTCTGTCCGTTCACCTGGTCCAGGGCGTAGGCGTGGGCCTTGCGGCGCAGGCCCAGGGGCGTGAGTTCGGCCCGCTCACTGCTGCTCAGCCCCTGCAGCACCTTCAGCTCGATGGGCAGGCCGTGGCAGTCCCAGCCCGGCACGAAGCGCGCCTTGCGGCCCTGCAGCAGGGCCGTCTTGTTGATGATGTCCTTGAGGATCTTGTTGAGGGCGTGGCCCACGTGCAGGGCCCCGTTGGCGTAGGGCGGCCCGTCGTGCAGGGTGAAGGTCTCGCCGGGGTTCTCACGGCTGAGCCGCTCGTAGATGCGCTGCTCGGCCCAGAACGCCTGGATCTCCGGCTCCCGCACCTTGGCGTTCGCCCGCATCGCGAAGGGCGTCTGCAGCAGGTTGAGGGTGTCCTTGTAGGAGATCGGCTCGGACGCGGGCCTGGCGGTCACGGGGCCGGGTGCAGCAACAACGGATTATCCCGCCCGGCCTGAGGCAGTGGCGTCACTGTCAGGGTCGTCGCCCTCGCTGGCCTCGCTCTCCCCCTTGCCTTCGCTTGCCGTGATCAGCCGATCGATCTCCGTGAAGGAGCTCACCACCACGGGATCATCGCTGGCCTCGGCTTCGCTGGCGCTGTCCGCTGTCGAGGACTCCGGGGTGGGCGGCTCGGGCCGCACCCAGCGCTTGCTGCTGCTGCGGGGCTGGCGCCGCTGTTGCAACCACGCGCCGGCCCCGGTGCGCGCCTGGTTGAGCAGCTCCAGCAGGCGGCCGGCGGCGCTGCCGGCCTCCCCCACGGCCCGCTGCCAGCGTTCGGCGGATGCCAGCCGCTGCTGCTCCTCGGCCGTGAGCTGGCGCCAGCGCCCCTGGGCCACCTCCACCCCCAGCCGCCCGATCAGCAGGCCGCCGCACAGCACCCCCAGCATGGGGGCGCCGGTGAGCCGCTCGGCACTGGTCACCAGCACCAGACCCAGGAGCAGCACCAGCGCTCCCCAGACGGCATCACGGGAGCGGCTCAGCTCCGGCAGCAACAGCGGTAGGAGCAGTACGGCGAGCCCCAGCAGCAGTGCGAGGGCGCCGCCCAGGGTGGCGAGCATGGCCAGGGGGCGGGTCGTCACCATTGTGAGCTGCTGGGCGCTGGCGCTCCCCTGTCTCTGCCGCTCCCCTGCCTACAGTCTCCGAGCTGCCCACCTGGCGGAATTGGTAGACGCGCTGGGTTTAGGTTCCAGTGACCTCGGTCGTGGGGGTTCAAGTCCCCCCACGACCTGAGTGGGAAGTGCTTGCCCAAGCCCTATCGATTGATACGAGAGCTGAATGACCAGGGTGAGAGGCGCAAGACCGTGGCAAC
>JAWOBH010000296.1:0-5913 GCA_046498125.1 Prochlorococcaceae cyanobacterium
GGTCATCATAACGCGTTTGCTGAAGCGAATATGGCGCAGCGGAAGCAATCTGGATGAGTTTGGCATCGAGAATTTTCAAAGGTGGTGGACTGAATGCTGGCTCAAAAAACTAAAAGGGCTCAGCTATAGCCGCCAGGGCGAACAGGCGCACCATGGCGCCCACCAGCTGCGGCAGGCTCAGGGTGTTGGTGAGAAAGCCCGCCCAGAGCTGGGGAGGCAGGGCGAAGAAGCTGGCGAAGAAGGCCCGCAGCCGCTCCTCGGGGAAGGCCATCAGCTTGTCGAGGCCGTAGCGGTAGAGGGCGTGCTTGCAGCGCAGCTCCAGGGGCCAGAGGGCCCGCCAGCCGGCGGCGGCCAGCTGGGCCGGGGAGGCCTGGGGATCGGCCAGGGCCGCCGCCAGCGCCGCCGCCAGCGCCGGCCCCCGGCGCAGCAGCGACCCCACCAGGTAGCCGGAGGCCGGATGCACCATCGCCGCCGACCCACCGAAGGCCAGCAGGGGCTGATCGAGATCCGGCAGCGGCAGGTTCATCGGAAACAGGCAGAGCTCCTCGTGCTCCACCGCCTCGATCGCCACGCCGCGGTGGGCCAGACGCCGCTCCAGCCGCTGGCGCAGGGTGTCGAAGGGCAGCGGCGGGGCCAGGGCCAGCGACGTTTCCTCCACGAAGAAGCGCCCCTCCCCCAGGTCCATGGCATAGAGGAAGGTGGGCGGCTCCCGGCGCTGGGCGGGGCTGAGGTGGTCGCAGCGGAAGTCCATCAGCACGAACTGGCCGGGCTCCACCGGCGGCGCGCTGAACCGCCCCACCACCCCGTAGGCGGCCTGGCCGGCCACCGGACCCCGATCCGGCCGCCGCACCAGGGCGGCCCGGTGCCCCGAGGCATCCACCACCAGCCGGGCCCGCAGCTCCAGGCCATCGGCGCAGCGCACCAGGCTGAGGGCGCCGCCCTGATCCAAGCTCAGCTCCCGGGCCTCACCCCGCTGCCAGCGCACCCCGCCGGCCGCGCACTGATCGAGCCAGAGGCGCTGCAGCAGGGTCTTGTCGAACAGGCCGTAGTCGCGGCCATGGAGGGTGGGGGCATCGGCTGCAGCGCCGGCGGGGCCGCCACTGGCACCGCCGCCGGCACCGAAATAGCTGCAGGTGCGGCTCCAGCGGTGCTCGAGCAGGTGGGAGAGCCCCAGGGCGTCCACCTCCTCGCCCCAGATGCCGTAGGTGTTGGGCCAGGGCGCCGCCGGATCGCTGGCGCTGAGCACGGCCACCCGCAGCCGCTCGCTGGCCAGGGCCGCGGCGATGCAGAGGGCGGACGGGCCGCCCCCCACCACCAGCACATCAACCGCCGGGCCAGCCACCTCAGCGCGGGGATCGCTCAGCTGCCGCTCTCCTCAGCGTCAGCGTCCTCTGCAGCAACGTCCTCTGCAGAAACGTCTGCAGCGCCCATGGTCTCTTCGGCCTCGGCCATGGCTCCGGTCTCGGGCCCGGCGTCGGGACCAGCAGCATCCTCCCCGTCCTCCTCCTCGAGGGCCGGCGGCACCAGCACCACTTCGGCGAGGCGGTCGCCGGCGTCGAGGCGCTGCAGGCGCACCCCCGTGGCCGCCCGCGACTGCTGCGGCACCGCATCGGCCTGGGTGCGCACGATCACGCCCCGCTCGCTCACCAGCAGCAGCTCCTCACCGGAGCCCAGCACCCGCAGGCCCACCAGGGCGTCGTCGGCCTGGCGGAACTTGATCGCCCGCAGGCCCATGCCGGCGCGCTTCTGCAGCCGGAACTGATCCACCGGGACCCGTTTGCCCAGGCCGCTGGCGGTGGTCACCAGCACCCAGGGCCCCTCGCTCACGGCCACGCCCGCAACCTCGTCCGCATCGGCGTCGCCATCCGCCTCCGGCTCGTCATCGGCGGTCGGGGCCGCCTGGGCCACCCGGTCGGCCAGTTCGGCCGGCAGCACGTCCATGCTCACCAGCTGGTCCCCGGGGCGCAGGTTCATCGCCCGCACGCCCCGGGCGGTGCGGCCCAGGGGACGCAGCTCCTCGTCGGTGAGCCGGAAGTGGATGGTCATGCCCTGGCGGGAGCCGATCAGCACGCTGTCGCCGGCCAGGGCCAAGCGCACCCAGCGCAGGGAATCGCCCTCCACCAGATCGATGGCGATCAGGCCGTTGGAGCGGATGTTGGCGAAGGCCGAGAGGCGGGTGCGCTTGATCGTGCCGCCGCTGGTGAGCATCACCAGCACGCCGTCGTCGGTGAATTCGCTCACCGCCAGCAGCGAGGTGATCAGCTCCTCGCGTGGAATCGGCAGCAGCTGCACGATCGGGGTGCCCTTGGCGGCGCGGCTGCCCACCGGCACCCGGTAGGCGGGCACGGTGTAGACGACGCCGCGATCGCTGAACAGCAGCAGGTGGTCGTGGTCGTTGCAGCTGATGAACAGCTTCACGGCCTCCTCGCCCTGGCTGCGGGTGCCGGCCTTGCCGCGGGTGCCGCGGCTGGTGGCCTCGAACTCGCTCACCGGCATGCGCTTGAGGTAGCCGGTTTCGGTGAGCAGCACCACCGAGCGCTCGTTGGCGATCAGGTCGATGTCGTCGAGGCCGCCCTCCACATCGAGGATCTCGGTGCGGCGCGGGGAGTGGTAGCGGCTGCGGATCGTGGCCAGCTCGTTCTGGATGATCTCCAGCACCCGCTCCCGGCGGGCCAGGATGTCCTTGTAGTCGGTGATCTTGGCGAGCAGGTCCTCGTGCTCGAGCCGGATCTTGTCGGCCTCCAGGGCCGTGAGCCGGCGCAGCTGCATCTGCAGGATGGCGTCGGCCTGGATCTCGGTGAGGCCGAACTGCTCCACCAGGCCGCTGCGGGCGGTGGCCGTGTCGGCGGCGGCGCGGATCAGGGCGATGATCGCATCGAGGTTGTCGAGGGCGATCAGCAGGCCCAGCAGGATGTGATCGCGCTCCTCGGCCTTGCGCAGCAGGAAGCGGGTGCGCCGCTCGATCGTCTCGATGCGGTAGTCGAGGAACACCTCCAGCATCCGCCGCAGGTTGAGCAGGATCGGCTCATGGCCCACCAGCGCCAGCATGTAGGCGTTGAAGTTGCTCTGCAGCGGCGTGAGCTTGAACAGGTTGTTCAGCACCACCTGGGGATAGGCGTCACGCCGCAGCTCGATCACCACGCGCATGCCGTCGCGATCGGATTCGTCGCGGATGTCGCTGATGCCCTCGAGCTTCTTGTCGTTCACCAGCTCGGCGATGCGCTCGATCATCGCGGCCTTGTTGGTCTGATACGGCAGTTCGGTGATGATCACCGCATCGCGGTCGGGCCGGCCCTTCACCTCGAGCGTCTCGATGCCGGCCACGCCGCGCATGGTCACCGACCCGCGGCCTGTGGCGTAGATCTCGCGGATGCCGCGGCGGCCGAGGATCTGGCCGCCGGTGGGGAAGTCGGGGCCGGGGATCAGGGTCTGCAGCTCCCGGTCGCTGATCTCGGGGTTGGCGATCAGGGCCTGGAGGCCGTCGAGCAGCTCACCGAGGTTGTGGGGCGGAATGTTGGTGGCCATCCCCACGGCGATGCCGGAGGAGCCGTTGAGCAGCAGCTGGGGGATGCGGGCCGGCAGCACCGTGGGTTCCTGCTGGCTGCCGTCGAAGTTGTCGGCGAAATCAACCGTTTCGCTCTCGATGTCCTCCAGCAGGGCGTCGGTGGTGAGCGCCTGCAGCCGCGATTCGGTGTAGCGCATGGCGGCGGGCGGATCGTTGTCCACCGAGCCGAAGTTGCCGTGCCCGTCGATCAGTGGCATGCGCAGGGAGAAGTCCTGCGCCATCCGCACCAGGGCGTCGTACACGGCCGTGTCGCCGTGGGGGTGGTATTTGCCGAGCACCTCACCCACCACGCGGGCGCATTTGCGGTAGGGCCGGTCGCTGGTGAGACCGAGCTCATACATCGCATAGAGGATGCGGCGATGCACGGGCTTGAGGCCGTCGCGGGCATCGGGCAGGGCCCGGCCCACGATCACACTCATCGCATACTCCAGATAGGAGCGCGACATCTCGTTGCGGAGGTCGGTCTGGATGACCCGTGAATCCCCGTCCGAACCGGAATCACCCGGATTGATCGGTCCCGTGGGATCCGCCATGCACGACCGCCTTCAATCGGGCCATTCTATCGAGGCCGGTGCCGGCCTCCCCCGCAGCGAAAGCCAGCTGCGTGAGCGCCAGGAGCGGGGCGAGCTGCGGGTGCGCTCGGCGGTTGACTTCCGGGCCCTGGTGGGCGATCAGGGGCTGGAGCGGGCCTACGCCCACACCGATGTGGTGGTGGCGGCCGACGCCGGCTTCAGCGACCAGGCCAGCCTGCAGCTCTCCCTGGGCCCCAGCGATCCGCCGATCCGGCTGCGGGAGGCCCGGCTGGGGGGCGTGGCGGGGCTGGCCAGCGGCGGCGCCGGCGAGCTGGTGCTGGCGGTGGGCGGCGGACTGGGGGAACCGGCGCGCCACAGCGGTGCCCAGCTGCTGGCGGCGCTGCTGGCCGGGGAGGCGCTGGCCTTCGACGCCAGCGGTGAGGCCACGGCCTCCCATCCCCGCCGCGAGCTGCACACCGAGATCAGCCTGGAGCGGATCGGCGCCGGCCGGCTGCTGTTGCACCGGGCCATCGCTGAAAACGGGGTGGTGGCGGTGAGCAGCGGCGACGGGCCCTGCGCCAGTCCCTGGGGTCCGCTGCTGGGCCCCTATGGCACGGCCCTGTGGAGCTGCGGCGGCGCCGGCAGCATCGGCCTCACCATGCCGGGCCTCACGTTGCTGGGGCCGGGCTCCCCGGTGCTGGTGGCCGGCGGCATCGGCTGGGTGCTGGGGGCCGGCAGCGGCCACCAGCCCGGCGCCAGACGCCAGCCCAGTGGCCATGCCCTCACCCCCGGGGCCACGGCGGCCGTGAGCGTGGATCTGCACGGCCTCGACGGCCGCTGGCTGCGGCCCTGCTTCATCGCCGGCCACGGCTGCGCCGTGCTGGTGGCGATCGCCGCTCCCGTGCCGCTGCTGGATCTGGAGGTGGCCCGGGCGGCGGCGGCCGGCCCCGAGCAGCTGGAGGCAACGGTGCTGGATCTGGCCATTCCCCGGCGCATCAAACCGGCCCTCGGGTCGGTGAGCTACGCCCAGCTGGCCAGCGGCCGCATCGTGGTGGGCGAGCGGGAGCTGCGCAGCGCCCCGGCCCACAGCCCCCGGCTGGCGGCCGAAATCACGGCCGAGCTGGTGAGCCGGCTGGAGCGGAACCGTTTTCCGATCCGCCTGCCGGTGCTGCCGCTCTCGGCCCGGCCCAGCCTGGTGCCCCTCAACAACTGAGAGTGGCCAGAGATGAACGGATTGGCGCCTGTTCAGCAGGCAAAATTTTCAGCAGGCAGAACGTCAGCCGACGAAGATTCAGCCTGCGAAGAATTGCGCGAATCAACAATCATTTCGCTGCCGGTCAAAACCAGAGGGCAGGGCGCCTGATTGGCCCGCTGATCATCCATTAAATTCTCCTGATCATGATCTCTCTGGAGAATGACCTGCCCATGGCCAGGTTGATGCCCCTGATGCCGCGGGCCGGTGCTGAACCCGAGCCCTGCGTGCTGGAGGCCACTCAGGATGCTGAGGGCACCACCTACCGGCACACGCTCGGGGAGCGCCTGGAACGTGTGAGCATCACCATGCAGGCCGACTGTCGCCGGGGCAGCCTCAACGGCAGCACCCCCAACACCATCGGGGAGGCGGACCTGATGAATGCGGGCTGCCAGGTGGCCTGCGGCAGGGCCTGACCCACCGGAACCCGCCCATTGAGGGCATCAAGACAACTCCATGACGACCATCGTGTTTCGTGTTCTGGTGAACCGCATCCCTCTGCTCAGCATCGCTGTCGCTGGCCTGCTGCTGGCGCCAGCCTCGGGGCGCGCCGAAGCGCTGGAGGGCGACAATCCAGCGGCCGA
>JAWOBH010000345.1:0-4199 GCA_046498125.1 Prochlorococcaceae cyanobacterium
CCAACGGAAGTCGTGGCGGGCCAGCACCGCCGCCACGCCGGAGCCAGGGCTGTGACTCGGCTGGCTGCCGCTGGGCTGGCTGCCACTGGGCCGGGTGGCGCTCACGGCGGTGCCTCCCCCTCCAGAGCGCCGCCCTCCAGCAGGCCGGTGACGCTGTTGCTGAGCAGACGGAAGGCTCGCGGGCGGCGCCCAAGGTGTTCATCGCACCAGCAGGCCACCAGCTCGAGCAGCCGCAGCCACACCGTCGCTGGACCCATCAGCACGCCGTCCCGGCGGCGCGGCAGCGCCGGCTGCACCAGGCGCTGCAGCAGCGCCAGCTCCGAGGCGCTGAGCAGCAGGCGGGCCCCGTTGTGGCTGCCGATCAGCAGCCCGTCGGCGGGCAGGAAACTGCAGCGCCAGGTCCAGTCGCCGATCGGTGGCTGCAGGGGCTCGCCGCTGCGGGCGCAGCGGCCCAGGGGCAGGGCGTAGCCGCCCAGCGCCAGCAGGTGCACCGACCCCTGCACGGCCACAGCCACGGCCTCGGCCGCCCCATGGGGTTCGCGCACCAGAGCCTCCAGTCGCCCCAGCTGCATCAGCAGGTCGCCCAGCATGCCGGGTGCCGGGGCCTCGTCGGCCACCAGGACGAGGCAGAGTTCGGCCAGGGCCTGGGCCGCAGCCAGGGTTTCCAACTGCTGGCCCAGGCCGCTGTAGCTGTGCAGCAGACGCAGCTGCCGCACCCGCCGCAGGCCCCGGTTGCCGCCCACCTGCAGGCGCAGATGGGCCAGGGGCACCACCGCCGCCAGGCTGCTCTTCGGTCGGCGGGCGCCGGGCACCGCCAACCGGATCAGACCATGGCTGTCGCTCAGCAGCGTCAGCAGGCGATCGTGTTCACCCAGGGGCCTGCAGCTCAAGGCCAGGCCCTCCACCGGGAACTCGGCCATGGACGCTCACCCCCGCAGGGCCTGCAGCAGGGTCACGCCGCGGCTGGTGCCGAGCCGGCTGGCACCGGCCTCCACCAGGGCGAAGGCCTGCTCCAGATCGGCGATGCCCCCCGAGGCCTTCACTGCGGCCCGGCCCCGGGCCAGATGCGCCAGCCGCTCCACCAGAGCGGGGGTGACCGCCGGGCCGAAGCCGCTGCCGCTCTTGAGGAAGCGGGCGCCGGCATCGATGCTGATCTCCACCAGCAGCTCCAGGCTGGCCGGCGGCAGCCGTTCGGCCTCCAGAATCACCTTCACCGGCAGGCCGAGATTGCAGATCGCCGCCAGGTCCTCAAGCACGGCGTTGCTGTCGCCATCGGCCAGGGCACCGAAATCGGGCACCACATCCAGTTCGTCGGCCCCGGCCGCCGCCGCCGCCTCGGCCTCGGCCAGCTTGACGGCCGGCGGAATAGCGCCGAAGGGAAAGCCCACCACGCTCACCAGCTGGGGCGACGGACCCCGGCCCTCACCAGGCCTGGGCAGCCGCTCGCGCGCCAGGGCAACCCAGCGTGAGGCCAGGCAGACCCCGGCGAAGCCGAAGTGGCGGGCCTCATCGCAGCAGCGGGCGATGGCATCGCGGCCCTGGTGGGGATCCAGCAGGGCATGGTCGATCAGGGGGGCGAGGTCGGGCCGGTCCTGGCTCACGCGGTCCGGCTCAGGCGTCCTTGGCCTGGATCACCCCGAAGCCGCCGTGGTTGCGGTGGTACACCACCTGCAGCTGGCCCGAGTCGGCATCGCGGAAGACAAAGAAGTCATGGTCGATCAGCTCCAGCTGGTGCACGGCCTCGTCCAGTGTCATCGGCGACATGTCGAAGTATTTCCGGCGCACGCCGCGGCTGGGCAGCTCGGGTTCCTTGCCGTCGGTGAGGCTGGCGCCCGGCGGCGGCAGGCTGGCGGCACCGGCCTCCTCGTCGCGGGCCGAACGGTGCACCGGACCCTGGTGGCGTTCCTGCAGGCGCTTCTTGTAGCGGTCGAGCTGGCGGGTGAGCTTGCTCGCCACCAGATCGATGCTGGCGTAGAGGTTGTCGCTGCGCTCCTGGGCGCGGATCACGGTGCCGTTGGCAAACATCGTGACCTCGGCGATCTGCTGAGGCACCCGCGGGTTGCGGGCCACCGACAGGTGCACGTCGGCCTCCTTCACCATGTCCTCGCAGTGGCTGACGGCCCGGGAGAGCTTGGTTTCGGTGTAGTCCCGGATTGCCGGGGTGACTTCAAGATTGCGGCCATGGATCAACAGTTTCATCAGATGGCAGCCGCCTCCGGTGTTCTCACACCCCAACGGTAGGAAGGCGTCCTCCCCTTGACCCCCTCCCGCGACGCAATCCTTTTTGAAGCCTGCCGGCCGGTGCCTTTTGCCCTGGCCTGGCGTGCCCAGCAGCACCTGCAGCAGCGGCTGCTGCAGCAGCCGGCCGGTCCCGATGCCCTGCTGCTGCTGGAGCACGAGCCCTGCTACACCCTCGGCCGCGGGGCCAGCACGGTGCACCTGGGCTTTGACCCAGCGGCTTCGCCCCTGCCGCTGCATCGCGTCGACCGGGGAGGCGAGGTGACCCATCACCTGCCTGGCCAGCTGGTGCTCTATCCGGTTCTGAACCTGCAGCGCCACGGCGGCGATCTGCACCGCTATCTGCGCCAGCTCGAGCAGGTGGTGATCGATCTGCTGGCCGGTCTCGATCTGCAGGCCACCCGCCTCGAGGGCTTCACGGGTGTGTGGCTGGAGGGACGCAAGCTGGCTGCGATCGGTGTGGGCGCCCGCCGCTGGATCAGCCAGCACGGCCTGGCCCTCAACGTGGATTGCAGCCTGGAGGGCTACCGGGCGATCGTGCCCTGCGGCATCGCCGACCGCCCAGTGGGTCGGCTGGCGGACTGGCGGCCCGAGCTCACCGCTGCCGACCTGCGACGGCCCCTGGCGGCGTGCTTCGCCGCCCGCTTCCAACTCAGCTTGCGGCCCCCCACCGCCTGGGAAGCGCTGGAGGGATGGTAGGGGTTGGTGGTGATTGGGAGGCTTGCTGTGGCGGGGTCTGAGATGGCCATTGCAGAGGTCAGCTGGACGGCCAGCCGCCGCGACAGCCAGGCCCTGGCCGATGGGCACGACTGGAGCGCCCTCATCGGCCTGGAGCAGCTCTGGCCGGAGCTGGTGGCGCTGTATGGCGATGCCCCGGCGGTGGAGGCACCCCATGCCCGCGAGCCGGAGAGCTGCAGCTACCGGCAGCTGCAGCTGCGCATCGAACAGGCGGCTGCAGCCTTCGCGGGCCTGGGGGTGAAGGCCGGAGACGTGGTGGCGCTGTTCGCCGAGAATGGCCCCCGCTGGCTGATCAGCGACCAGGGTCTGATGCGGGCAGGGGCGGCCGACGCCGTGCGCGGCAGCGCGGCGCCGCCGGAGGAGCTGCGCTACATCCTCGATGATTCAGGCGCCATCGGACTGGTGGTGGAGTCGCCGGCGCTGCTGGAGCGGCTGGCCCTGCCGGCGGAGAAGCTCGCTGGCCTGCGTTTCGTGGTGCTGCTGGAGGGGGAGGCGGCGGCAGAGCCCGCCGACGTGCCCTGTCTCTCCTGGGGCCGGTTGCTGGAGCGGGGGGCTCAGGCCCTCGATCAGGGCAGGGCCGCCCCGGCGGCGCCGGCGGATCCGGCCCGCCTGGCCACGATCCTCTACACCTCAGGCACCACGGGCCGCCCCAAGGGGGTGCCCCTCAGCCACGCCAATCTGCTGCACCAGCTGCGCCACTTCGGTGTCGCTGTGGCACCCCAGCCCGGTGACCGGGTGGTGAGCGTGCTGCCGATCTGGCACTCCTATGAGCGCAGTGCCGAATACTTCCTGTTCTCGTGCGGCTGCCACCAGACCTACACCACCCTCAAGGCCCTGCGGGGTGATCTGCAGCGGGTACGACCCCATTACCTGATCAGCGTGCCGCGGCTGTGGGAGGCGCTGCTGGCGGGGTTCGAGGATGCCCTGGGCGCCATGCCGCCGATGCGTCAGGGCCTGATCCGCCGGGCGCTGGCCAACAGCCGGGCCTACGGGTTGGCCCGCCGCCAGGCCCTGGATCTCACCCTGAGCCCGGAACCCCCCGCCGCCCGTCTCTCGGCGGCCCTGGAGGCGGGGCTGCGCTGGCCCCTGCACCGGCTGGCAGCCGCGCTGCTCTGGCCCAAGGTGCGCGGCCAGCTGGTGGGCGGGCGGCTGCGCACGGCGATCAGCGGTGGTGGCGCCCTGGCCCTGCACGTGGACAGCTTCTTCGAGGCGATCGGCATCGA
>JAWOBH010000051.1:0-12824 GCA_046498125.1 Prochlorococcaceae cyanobacterium
CTCCAGATCCCCCTGTGCCCGCGCATTCAGGGCGAGGCGCGGCCAGTGCGCGAGGGTGGCGGCGGTGTCGAGGTCGAGCGCCCAGGCCTTCGGCGTGCCGTGCAGGTCGAGGCGCCCAGCTTCCAGCGCAACGCTTTGTTCCGACCGCCAGGCGTCCCCCTTCCGCAACCGGGTCATCGACAAGAAGGCCCTGCGCAACCTGGTGGCCTGGGCCTACAAGCACCACGGCACCGCCGCCACGGCCTCGATGGCCGATGATCTCAAGGACCTGGGCTTCCACTACGCCACCCAGGCCGCCGTGTCGATCTCCGTGGACGACCTGCGCATCCCTGGTGACAAGGCGGCCCTGCTGGAGGAGGCCGAGGAGCAGATCACGGCCACCGAGGAACGCTACCGGCTCGGGGAGATCACCGAGGTGGAGCGCCACACCAAGGTGATCGACACCTGGACGGAGACCAACGAGCGTCTCGTCACGGCCGTGCGCCGCAACTTCAACGAGAACGATCCACTCAATTCGGTGTGGATGATGGCCAACTCCGGCGCCCGGGGGAACATGTCCCAGGTGCGCCAACTGGTGGGGATGCGCGGCCTGATGGCCAACCCCCAGGGCGAGATCATCGACCTGCCGATCCGCACCAACTTCCGCGAGGGGCTCACGGTCACCGAATACGTGATCTCCTCCTACGGTGCCCGCAAGGGCCTGGTGGACACCGCCCTGCGCACCGCCGACTCCGGCTACCTCACCCGCCGCCTCGTGGACGTGGCCCAGGATGTGATCGTGCGCGAGGACGACTGCGGCACCACCCGCAGCATCCCCATCGATGCCGATGACCGCGGACGCTTCGCCAGCAAGCTGATCGGCCGGCTGGCGGCCGAGCCCGTGCTGGATGGCGACGGCGCCGTCATCGTGGACCGCAACGGCGAGATCGACCCGGAGGTGAGCCGGCGCATCGAGGCCGCCGGCGTCAAGACCGTGACCGTGCGCTCGCCGCTCACCTGCGAGGCCTCTCGCTCCGTGTGCCGGCGCTGCTATGGCTGGGCCCTGGCCCACAACGAACTGGTGGACCTGGGTGAGGCCGTCGGCATCGTGGCCGCCCAGTCGATCGGCGAGCCGGGCACCCAGCTCACCATGCGCACCTTCCACACCGGGGGTGTGTCCACCGCTGAAACGGGCGTGGTGCGTTCCCACATCGACGGCACGGTGGAATTCGGCCCCAAGGCCCGCGTGCGCGCCTTCCGCACAACCCACGGGGTGGATGCCCAGATCGCCGAGACCGATTTCACCCTGGCTGTGAAGCCCAGTGGCAAGGGCAAGGTCCAGAAGCTCGACATCACCGCAGGCTCGATCCTGTTCGTTGCTGATGGCGACAGCGTTCCGGCCGACGTGATCCTGGCCCAGATCTCCCTGGGCGCCGCGGTCAAGAAGAGTGTCGAGAAGGCCACCAAGGACGTGATCTGCGATCTGGCGGGCCAGGTGCGCTACGAGAGTGCCATCCAGCCCAAGGAGGTCACCGACCGCCAGGGCAACATCACCCACAAGGCCACCCGCCTGGGGCGGCTGTGGGTGTTCTCCGGCGACGTCTACAACCTGCCCCCCAACGCCCTGCCCGTGGTGGAGGGCAACAAGCCGGTGACCCCCGGCGATGTGCTGGCCGAAAGCCGCCTGGTGAGTGAGTACGGCGGTGCGGTGCGGCTGCGCGAGAGCGCCGGCGATTCCCGCGAGGTGCAGATCGTCACGGCCAGCATCACGCTCAAGGAGTTCAAGCTCGTCGGCCAGTCCAGTCACACCGGCGAAAGCTGGCACCTGGAGGGTAAGAACGGCAGTCGCTACCGCCTCAGCACCATCCCCGGCAGCAAGATCGGCAACGGCGAGGTGATCGCCGAGCTGGCCGACGACCGCTTCCGCACCCAGACCGGGGGCATCGTCAAGTTCGCACCGGGCCTGTCCATCAAGCGGGCCCGCAGCGCCAAGAACGGCTACGAGGTGAACAAGGGCGGCACCCTGCTGTGGATCCCCCAGGAAACCCACGAGATCAACAAGGACATCTCCCTGTTGATGATCGAGGATGGCCAGTGGATCGAGGCCGGCACCGAGGTGGTGAAGGACATCTTCAGCCAGACCGCCGGCATCGTCACGGTGACCCAGAAGAACGACATCCTGCGCGAGATCATCGTGCGCTCGGGCACCCTGCACCTGGTGAGCGACAGCAAGACCCTGGCCAAATACGGCGAGGGCAAGCTGGTGAATCCGGGTGAGGAGATCGCCAAGGGCCTCAAGGCCGAGGCCATGGTGTTCGTGGAGGCGGTGGACACCGCCGAGGGTGGCGCCCTGCTGTTGCGTCCGGTGGAGGAGTACACGATCCCCGACCAGGCCCATCTGCCGGAGCTCGCCTCGGTCAAGCAGCCCGGCGGACCCTCCCTGGGGCTGAAGGCCACCCAGCGCCTGGCCTTCAAGGACGGGGAGCTGATCAAGAGTGTGGAGGGGGTGGAGCTGCTGCGCACCCAGCTGAGCCTGGAAACGTTCGACACCACCCCCCAGATGACGGTGGATGTGGAGGCGGTGCCCGACAAGCGCGCCAAGACGATCGAGCGCCTGCAGCTGACGATCCTCGAATCCCTGCTGGTGCGCCGTGACACCCTCTCCGACGCCAGCCACGGCTCCACCCACACCGACCTGCAGGTGGCCGACGGCGACAGCGTCAAGCGCGGGGACGTGGTGGCCACCACCCAGATCCTCTGCAAGGAGGACGGCATGGTGCAGGTGCCGGATGTGGATGACGTCGAGCCCATCCGCCGCCTGATCGTGGAGCGTGAGGAGGACACCCGCCGCATCGACCTGGGTGCCGCCACGCCCCTGGTGAGCGTGAACCAGCGCCTGGTGGATGGGGATCTGCTGGCGGAGGGCGTGCCCGCCCCCTGCTGCGGCCAGGTGGAGGCGATCGAGGGCAACGTGCTCACGATCCGCCTGGGCCGCCCTTACATGGTGTCCCCCGACTCGGTGCTGCATGTTCGCGACGGCGAGCTGGTGCAACGCGGTGACGGCCTGGCCCTGCTGGTGTTCGAGCGCCAGAAGACCGGCGACATCGTGCAGGGCCTGCCCCGCATCGAGGAACTGCTGGAGGCCCGCCGCCCCCGTGACTCGGCCGTGCTCTGCCGCCGCGCCGGCACGGTGGAGATCAAGCAGGGCGACGACGACGACTCGATCACCGTGACCGTGATCGAGGCCGACGACGCCATCAGCGAGTACCCGATCCTGCTGGGCCGCACCGTGATGGTGAGCGACGGCCAGCAGGTGAAGGCCGGTGATCTGCTCACCGACGGACCGATCAACCCCCACGAGCTGCTGGAGTGCTACTTCGACGACCTGCGCAGCCGCAAACCGACCCTCGAGGCGGCCCACGGGGCCATCTCCAAGCTCCAGTTCCGCATGGTGCAGGAGGTGCAGAACGTGTACAAGAGCCAGGGGGTGTCGATTGACGACAAGCACATCGAGGTGATCGTGCGCCAGATGACCAGCAAGGTGCGGGTGGAGGACGCCGGCGACACCACCCTGCTGCCGGGCGAGCTGATCGAGCTGCGCCAGGTCGAGCAGGTGAACAGCGCCATGGCGATCACCGGCGGCGCCCCGGCGGAGTTCACGCCGGTGCTGCTGGGCATCACCAAGGCGTCCCTCAACACCGACAGCTTCATCTCCGCCGCCTCCTTCCAGGAGACCACCCGGGTGCTCACCGAGGCGGCCATCGAGGGCAAGAGCGACTGGCTGCGGGGCCTCAAGGAGAACGTGATCATCGGCCGCCTGATCCCCGCTGGCACGGGCTTCAGCGGCTTCGAGGAGGAACTGCGGGCCGAGGCCGGCCCCCATCCCGACATCCTCGAGGAGGAGGCCATGGGCTACCGGCGCATGCAGAACCTCAGGCCCGACTACACCGTGGAGATGCCCGCCCCGGCGGCCTCCACCGCGGTGCTCGACGACCCCTCCGACGAAGACCTGGAGGCCACCCGCAGCCGCCATGGCATCGAGGCCAGCGCCAGCAACCTGGCGGCCTTCACCCGTCCCACGGCGGAGGAAGGGCTGGAGGAGGAGCTGGTGGCCGACCCCGCCGCCCTGGAGGGGCTGCAGGAAGAGGGGCTGCTCACCGATGACTGAGCCTGCCCTCACCAGCCTGGGTACCCCCATACCCCAGCGGCGCCTGCCCCGCTACGGCTTCCACAGCCACACCGAGCGCCTCAACGGCCGTCTGGCCATGCTCGGCTTCATCGCCCTTGTGGCGGTGGAATGGAAGCTGGGCCACGGCATCCTGATCTGGTGACCGCTTCCGGCGCGGCCCCCCTTGACCAGAGCCGGCCCCTGTTGGGTCGGGGTCGCGCCGAGCTGGAGCAGTGGGCCGAGCAGCAGGGGCAACCGGCCTTCCGTGGCCGCCAGTTGCACGAGTGGCTGTACGCCAAGGGCGCCAGCAACCTCGACCAGATCACGGTGCTGCCCAAGCTGTGGCGCCAGCGGCTGGCGGCCCAGCCCCCTCAGGGGGCTGCCGACTGGATCGGCCGTTCCCGGGAACTGCACCGCAGCGTCGCCCGCGACGGCACCACCAAGCTGCTGCTGGCCACCCACGACGGCCTCAGCCTGGAAACCGTGGGCATTCCCGCCGAGGGACGGCTCACGGTGTGTGTGAGCAGCCAGGTGGGCTGCCCGATGGCCTGCAGCTTCTGCGCCACCGGCAAGGGGGGCCTGCAGCGCTCCCTGGCGGTGCACGAGATCGTGGATCAGGTGCTGAGCGTGCGCGAGGTGATGGACGAGCGCCCCAGTCACGTGGTGTTCATGGGCATGGGCGAGCCCCTGCTCAACAGCGAGGCGGTGCTCGAGGCGATCGCCTGCCTGTGCAGCGATCTGGGCATGGCCCAGCGCCAGATCACCGTGAGCACGGTGGGCGTGCCGAAAACCCTGCCCACCTTGGCGGAGCGGGCCACCGAGCGCCTGGGCCGCGCCCAGTTCACCCTGGCGGTGAGCCTGCACGCCCCCGACCAGCGCCTGCGCGAGCAGCTGATCCCCACCGCCCACGCCTATCCGATCGAGGCCCTGCTGGCTGACTGCCGCCGTTACGTGGCGATCACCGGCCGACGGCTGAGCTTCGAGTACATCCTCCTGGGCGGCCTTAACGACCAGCCCCGGCACGCCGAGGCCCTGGCGCGACTGATCCGCGGCTTCCAGAGCCATGTCAACCTGATTCCCTACAACCCGATCGCCGAGGAGCAGTTCCAGCGCCCCAGCCCCGAGGCTGTTGCTGCCTTCCGGCGCCAGCTGCAGAGCCGCCACATCGCCGTGAGCGTGCGTGCCAGCCGCGGCCTCGACGCCGACGCCGCCTGTGGTCAGCTGCGGCGGCGGCTGGAGGGTGAGCTCAGCACGGGCCAGCTCACCACACGTTCTCGATCACATTCATCGCCTTGAGGTAGGCGGGGGTCTCCTCGCCGCTGTCAGCGTCATCGCCGATGCTGTCGTCGGGGATGGCCCTGCGGGCGTTGTCGGCGATCACGGCGTTGGCCACCAGCTCCAGGGCGCCGGGACGCTCAAGGTTCTGCAGGGCCTCGGAGTAGCGGCGGCTGTGGGAGGGCCGCACCGACTCCTGGCAGTAGTTGGAGAGTTCACGGCTCTCGGTCATCACCCGGAAGGCGATCGCCTTGGTGTCGCGCTTGCCGAAGATCGCCATGTAGAGGAGGTTCACCATCGAGGCGTCATGCACCTGGATGCCGTAGTTGCGCAGGATCTGGGGCCAGTAGCGCAGGGCCTTGAGACCCTCCAGGCCGCCTTTCTGCAGACCCTCCTGCTCACACCAGAGCTCGAATTCCTCCACATCCCGCGGGCAGCGCCCCAGCCGCCGCATGGCTTCGGCCAGGATCCGGCCGGCCTGGAAGTTGCGGGTGGGCTTGCCATACATCGGCAGCATCATGCTGCCGCGCACATCGGCCACCATGGCGGTGAGCTGGGTGAAGGTGTGGTCGCGCACCTTCTCCATGTCGCCGCCGCGGTTGAGGGCCGCCTCGATGCGCTGCACGCCGTAGCCCAGTTCGGTGAGCGAGAAGGGCTGGCGGCCGTAGAGGCGCTGGCGGTCCCGGCGTCGCATCGACACCGAGGAGGCCTGATCCAGGCACTGGTCGAGCAGCAGGGTGAGCAGGGTGGGCAGGATGCCGGTGTTTTTGGCGTGGTAGGTGTGGCCGAAGCCGGCAAAGATCGAGGAGATGTTCTTGGCCGCCTTGATGTATTGCGCCTCCACGTTGTGCACCCCCGGCGACACCTGAATGTTGGGGGAGATGCGATCCAGCAGCCGCGCCCCCAGCAGAGCTGTGATGGCGTTGGGATGGCAGAAATTGGCGGTGAAGCTGTCCACCGGATCGCGCAGGGCGCCGTGGCGGTGGAAGCCGGAGAAGAAGGCCATGTTGGGCTGCCGCTCACACAGCACGTAGGAGTCGTTGCTGAGCGGGTCGTGGCTGAAGGAGCCCGCCAGGCAGGCCAGCACCACCTGCTCACGGCCCAGTTCGCGGCGCAGGTCGCAGGCCTCCTGCAGATCCTGCTCGATGTGGTTGCTGTTGGAGCTGAGCAGCACCAGATCGCACTGCTCGAGCAGGGAAGTGAGGGTGTGGGGCTGGGGCCGGCCGTCCACCGTCTGCCAGGCCATCCCCTCCATCGTGGCCACGTGGGCCGCATCCATGCCTGCGCGGTCCTTGGTGGAGAAGGCGCCGAACAGGGAGCGCCCCGGCCGGGTGGCCAGCAGCAGCCGGTCGCTGCTGCCGTGCATGGCGCTGTTGTAGGCCATGGAGGCCGGGTAGAGGCCGATGCTGTAGAAGCCCACCCGGCCCTGCTCCAACGCCAGGATCCGCTCCTTCACCGTGTCCTGATCGAGGGAGTCGGCGAAGAAGCTGTTCTGCATCGGCTGGAGAGCGGGGGACTGGGCTGAGGCGACGGCCGCGATGGGCCCCGATGGCGTGGCCTTCATACTGCCTGCGCCCACCGGAGCCGCTCGCCGTGCACCCGATCGACTGGCTGATCCTGATCGGCTATCTGGTGGCCAGCCTGCTGGTGGGGCTGTGGCTGGCGCGGCGCAACCGCGACGAGGCCGATTACTTCGTGGCCGGCCGCCGGCTCAGCGGCTGGCTGGCCGGAGCCTCGATGGCCGCCACCACCTTCTCGGTGGACACACCTCTGTATGTGGCGGGGCTGGTGGGGGTGCGGGGCCTGGCGGGCAACTGGGAGTGGTGGAGCTTCGGGGTGGCCCACGTGGCCATGGCCGTTGTGTTTGCCCCCCTGTGGCGGCGCAGCGGCGTGCTCACCGATGCCGCCTTCACCGAACTCCGCTACGGCGGCGCCACGGCGGCCTGGCTGCGGGGGATCAAGGCCTTCCTGTTCGCCCTGCCGATCAACTGCATCGGCATCGGCTACGCCTTTCTGGCCATGGCCAAGGTGAGTGAGGCCCTGGGCCTGGCGCCCACCCCCGAGTCGCGCCTCACCCTGCTGGCGATCGTGGGGCTGCTGGTGCTGGTGTACACCGCCGCCGGCGGCCTCTGGGCGGTGGTGGTCACCGACCTGATGCAGCTGGTGCTGGCCCTCGGCGGCGCGGTGGCCGTGTCCTGGGCGGCAGTGAACGCAGCCGGTGGCATGGATGCCCTGCTGGAGAGCCTGCGGGCCCTCGATCGCCCGGAGCTGCTTTCGCCGGTGCCCTGGCGGCTGGAGGCAGGCCGCCTGCGCTGGCTGGATGATGCCGGCATCTCGGTGGCCACCTTCAGCGCCTACATCGCCCTGCAGTGGTGGAGCTTCCGCCGCAGCGACGGAGGCGGCGAATTCATCCAGCGGCTGCTGGCCACCCGCGATGAGCGCCAGGCCCGCATCGCCAGCTGGGTGTTTCTGGGGGTGAACTACCTGCTGCGCAGCTGGCCCTGGATCCTGGTGGCTCTGGCGGCGGTGGTGCTCCTGCCCGATCAGACCGACTGGGAGCAGAGCTATCCGCTGCTGGCGGTGCAGCTGCTGCCTCCGGTGGCCCTGGGGCTGGTGGTGGTGTCGCTGGTGGCGGCGTTCATGAGCACCGTGAGCACGGCGGTGAACTGGGGCGCCAGCTACCTCACCCACGACCTCTACCAGCGCTTCATGCGGCCCGGGGCCTCCCAGCGCGAGCTGCTGCTGATCGGCCAGCTGGCCTCGGTGCTGCTGGTGGTGCTGGGGGTGATCACGGCCCTGCTGAGCACCAGCATCGGCGCCGTGTTCCGCCTGGTGATCGCCATCGGCACCGGCCCCGGGGTGGTGCTGGTGCTGCGCTGGTTCTGGTGGCGCATCAACGCCGCCGCCGAGCTGGCGGCGATGCTGGGTGGCTTTCTGGTGGGCTTCTCCACCTCGGTGCTGCCGCTGCTGCGCATCGACGACTACGGCCTGCGCCTGCTCACCACCACGGCCATTACCGCCGTGGTGTGGATCGCGGCGATGCTGGCGACCCCGCCGGAATCGGCCGAGGTGCTGGAGAACTTCGTGCGTGCAGTGCGGCCGGCGGGGCCGGGTTGGAGCGTCTGGCGGCGGCGCACCGGGGTGGAACCCCAGGAGACGCTGCTGGACCTGGTCAGCCAGCTGCTCGGCAGCTGCGCCGTGCTGTTCGGCGCCCTGCTGGGGCTGGGGGGATTCCTGCTGAAGCTGCCGCTGTGGGGCTGGGGCGGGCTGGTGGTGGCGGTGCTGGGGATGCTGGCCCTGCGCCAGCGGGGCCGGCTGCAGGGCGGGCTGCGCCAGGCTCTGGGCCAGCCACCGCAGGGGTGATGATGGGGCCGGCACCGCACCCGCCCGTTCCTGCCTGTGCAATTTCTTCGCTCCACCCTGCTGCCGGCGGCGATCGTGCTGCTGTTCGCCCTTGCCCTGGTGGCCGTGAGCGCCCGCATCTGGCTGCCCGGTGACATGGCCGCCCCGGCTCCGTTGGCTTGAGTGGCGCCGTGACCAGCGGTCCCTACCCC
This sequence comes from Prochlorococcaceae cyanobacterium, assembly GCA_046498125.1. Taxonomy (GTDB): domain Bacteria; phylum Cyanobacteriota; class Cyanobacteriia; order PCC-6307; family Cyanobiaceae; genus NIES-981. Next base: position 8,977 of record JAWOBH010000051.1, read on the forward strand.
GAGCAGAGCCCCCAGGAGCTCTACCTCGACCCCGACGTGCTGGCCCAGGAGCTGGCCCAGGAGCTGCTCGGCGACCCCCTCGACGAACTCGACAGCAGCGAGCCCGCCCCGGCGGCGGTGGCGGCCGAGTGCGACCGGGGCCTGGAGCTGCTCCGTGCCGGCGATCCCAGCGCCGGCCACGAGGCCCTGATGCAGGGGTTGCGGGTGTTCTGCGAGCACCGTGACCCGCGGGCCGTGCCCCTGCTGCTGCCGCTGCTGGCCGCCAGCTGTCCGATCCTGCGCATGAGCGCCGTGTATGCCCTCGGCCGCAACTCCAGCCCCCTGGCGGTGGAGCCGCTGCTGGCCTTGCTGGCTGGCGACGACAACGGCTACGTGCGCAAGGCGGTGGCCTGGAGCCTGGGCAACTATCCCGACGCGCCGGTGCTCAACCCTCTGATCCGCGCCCTGCAGAGCGACATCGCCGCCGTGCGCCTGTGGGCCGCCAGCTCCCTGGCCGACGCCGGCGGCACCGGACCGGCGAAGGCCGATCCCGCTGCAGCACAGCTGTTGCTCAGCCTGCGCATCGACAGCGAACCGGCGGTGCGCAGCAACAGCGCCTGGGGGCTGGGGCGGCTCTACCCCGATCTGGTGGAACCGCGTCAGCAGGACGTGGTGGAAGCCCTCCTGCAGACGATGCTCAACGACGGCGAATCGGGGGTGCGCGACGAGGCCCGGCTGGCCCTGGAGCAGCTGGAGCGGCCTGAGGTGCTCGAGCGCCTTCAGACCCTCGTGGACGAGGGGCTGCTCTCCTGACGCCCTGCTCACCAACCCGGCTTGCGACAGGGCTTGCAGCCCCCATCCCAGCCCTGGCGCAACGCGGCTAGCATCGCCCCATTCGCCGGTCTCCGGGATGGCCCAGCAAACCATCCGCTTCCGCATCCGCCCCGACGGCCGCGTCGAGGAGCTCGTGGAAGGTGTGGCCGGAGCGGCCTGCGAGCAGCTCACCGAACGGCTGGAAGCCCGGCTCGGCGCGGTGCAGCAGCGCCGGCCCACCGCCGAGGCCTTCCAGGCCGACGCCACCGTCCAGTGCCAGAGCACCCAGCTCCAGACCACCCAGCACCAGAGCGTCCAGCACCAGGTGCCACCGGCAGCCCAGTCCACCACCCCGCTTTCCTGACCTTCCCCGGCCATGTCCCACTTCAGCACCGTGAAGACCGAGCTGCGCGACCTCGATGCCCTGCGCGCGGCACTGATGGACATGGGCCATGAGCCCCGCCTGGGTGGCCAGAGCGTGCGGGGCTACCGTGGCCAGTGCGAAACCGCCGAGCTGGCGATCGCCCAGCCCAACGGCACCGACATCGGCTTCCGGCTCAATCCCGATACCGGCTCCTACGAGCTGGTGGCCGATCTGCAGCTGTGGAAGCAGCCAGTTCCCGTGGAGCGGTTCCTGGCCCAGCTCAACCAGCGCTATGCCCTGCGCAGCATCCTGGCGGCCACCGCCGAGGAGGGCTTCCAGGTGGATGAGCAGGTCAACACGGCCGACGGCAGCATTGAACTCGTGGTGACCCGCTGGGCCTGAGTGCCGTGAGCGATCCCTCCCTGGCATTTGCGGCCCAGCCGGCTGCCGCCGATCAATCCAGCGGCGCTGAACCCCTGCTGGGCGGCCAGCTGCGTCAGAAGGCCGTGTGGGTGGATGAGGCGGTGTGCATCGGCTGCCGCTACTGCGCCCATGTGGCCGCCAACACCTTCGTGGTGGAGGCCGACTGGGGCCGATCCCGTGCCATCCGTCAGGACGGCGACAGCACCGAGCGGATCCAGGAGGCGATCGACACCTGCCCGGTGGACTGCATCCACTGGGTGGCCTACGAGGAGCTCAACAGCCTGGCGGAGCAGCTGAATCAGCAGGACATCCAGCCCCTCGGCCTGCCAAGCCCATCGCGACTCAAGCGCACCCTGCCCCGCCGCCAGGTCGGCTGACGCCGATGGCCTCCACTCCGCTGGCTGCGCCGATTCCGCGTCGGCGCTTCGGGCGTACGGAGCTGGCCATGCCGGTGCTGTCGCTGGGGGGGATGCGCTTCCAGCAGAGCTGGAGCGACCTGCCGCCCGATCAGATCACGGCCGCCAATCAGGACAACCTGCGGGCGGTGCTGGAACACGCGCTTCGCCATGGCCTGCACCACATCGAAACGGCCCGCCACTACGGCACCAGCGAGCGCCAGCTGGGCTGGCTGCTGGAGCAGGTGGGCGATCCCGAGCGCATCCTGCAGACCAAGGTGCCACCCCAGAGCGATGCGGCGGCCTTCGAGGCCGATCTGGCCACCAGCTTCGAGCGCCTGGGGGTGGAGCGGGTCGATCTGCTGGCGATCCACGGGATCAACCTGCGCGAGCACCTGGAGCAGACCCTGCGGCCCGGCGGCTGCCTGGCGGTGGCGCGGCGCTGGCAGGCCGAGGGGCGGGTGGGCTCGATCGGCTTCTCCACCCATGCGCCCCTGGAGCTGATCTGTGCGGCGATCGCCAGCGACGCCTTCGACTACGTGAACCTGCACTGGTATTTCATCCGCCAGGCCAACCGCCCCGCCATCGATCTGGCCACCGCCCACGACATGGGCGTGTTCGTGATCAGCCCCACTGACAAGGGCGGCCACCTGCACAGCCCCTCGCCGCGGATCAGCGAGCTGTGCGCGCCCCTGCATCCGATCGTGTTCAACGATCTCTTCTGCCTCAGCGCCCCCGGCATCCACACGATCAGCGTCGGCGCCGCCCGGCCCCAGGACCTCGATCGCCACCTGGAGGCGGTGGCCCTGCTGGATCAGGCCGATGCCCTGCTGCCCCCCGTGCTGGAGCGGCTGGAGGCGGCCCGCCGCGCGACCCTGGGCCAGGAGTGGTTGGAGAGCTGGCAGCAGGGCCTGCCGGCCTGGGGCGACACCCCGGGCCAGATCAACCTGCCGGTGCTGCTGTGGCTGCACGGCCTGCTGGAGGCCTGGGACCTGGAGAGCTACGCCCGCGCCCGCTACGGCCTGCTGGGCAACGGCGGCCACTGGTTTCCCGGCGCCAACGCCGATGCCCTCGACGGGGCCGTGAGCGAGGCGGAGCTGCGGGCGGTGCTGGCGGCCAGCCCCTGGGCTGCGCGCATCCCGGCGATCCTGCGCCGGCTCAGGGAGCGCCTCGGCGGCCAGGCCGTGCAGCGCCTGATGGCCGAGTAGGGGCCCTGGCCGGCGCCGGGGCGCTGCCCAGGGGCTGCTTGGCGGGCAGGCCCACCGCCCGCGGGTAGGCGCGGGGGCAGGGGCCGCCGGGCCGGAGGACCAGGGCATGGCGGATGCCGCGGCCGCCGGGGAGCTCGCGGCTGCGGCAGCTCTCCAGCTCCGCCCGCAGTGGTGTCAGGGCCGCTTCCAACGACGTCTGGTCGGCAGCGCTCCACTGGCCGCGGTAGAGCAGGGCCCGGCCCTGGGGGGCCAGCAGGGGCACCAGGTATTCGGCCACCACCGGCGCGCTGGCCACGGCCCGGGCCAGGGCCCAGTCGAAGCGGCCGCGGCAGGCGGGGTCGTGGCCGCTGCGCTCGATGCGCTCACAGCGCAGGCTGACCCGTCCCTCCAGCCCCAGGGCGGCGGCCATTGCCCGCACCGCCTCCAACTTGCGGCCCACCGAATCCACCAGGGTCAGCTGGGCACTGGGCAGGGCGATCGCCACCGCCAGCCCGGGGAAGCCGCCGCCGGTGCCCACATCGATCAGCCGCAGGGGCGGGCCTCCCGTTGCCGGGGCTGACGGGGCCTGGAGCAGGGGCACCAGGGGCCAGAGGCTGTCGAACACCTGGGCGATCCAGTAGTCGTCGCCCTCCACCAGGCGGGTGAGGTTGAGGCGGCTGTTCCAGC
>JAWOBH010000144.1:0-5732 GCA_046498125.1 Prochlorococcaceae cyanobacterium
GCGCATCGGCGATGTGGTGGAGGCCCAGGGCGCCTCCATGCCCTTCCCCACCCGCACCCTCATACAAGCTCCGGGTGGGCCGGGTCGCCCTTGAAGGGCCCCTCCACCCGGGAGGTGATCCAGCCCCCGTAGAAGCCTCCGGGCTGGGGGATCACCCGCTCGCCGTCCACCCAGCAGCCATCCATCAGCGCCGGATACACGGCAATCCAGCCGGCCAGCGCAGCAAAGGGCTCGCTGGGCTCGGGGTAGGTCCAGGCAGCACGGCGCAGTCGCCGCTCCCTGGGGCTGCCCGGATCACGCACCAGATCGAAATAGCGCGCCACCCCCTTCCACTCACAGAAGCTGGCGCCTGGGCAGGGCTGCAGCAGCTCCTGTCGCACGGACTCAGGCGGCAGGTAATAGGTGGGGGGATGGAAGGTCTCCAGCACCCGCAGGCTGCGCCGGGTCTCCGCCAGCACCAGCCCCAGGGCCTCCACCCGCACCAGCTCCTCACTGGTCACCAGGGCCGGCGGCCGAGGATAGTCACACACCCGTTCGCTCATGGCATCGGCAAGGCCAGCTGGGGCTTGTCTAGGGGCAGCCGCTGCCATCCGGCGGGTTCCCAGGGTTGCAGCAGGGGCAGCAGCCGCCTCCGGCCGGCCCCATCGGCGGCCTCCAGCCAGAGGGCCTCAGCGCCCTCGGGGATCACCACCGGCATGCGGCCGTGGAGGGGGGCGATCAGGGCATTGGGCCGGGTGGTGAGCACGCAGCAGCTGTCAAGCTGCTCACCATCGGCGCCAAGCCAGCGCTCCCACAGCCCGGCGAGCCAGAACAGCGCCCCGTCCCGGCGAGCGATGCGCCAGCCCTTCTCGAAGAAGGCGTCAGCGGGGATCAGACAGCGCCGGTGCCGCCAGGGGCCGCGGAAACTCGGTTTCTGCGCCACCGTCTCGCTGCGGGCATTGATCGGTCGCGCCGCGCCGCGGGGATCCCGCACCCAGACCGGCAGCAGCCCCCAGAGGGCCAGATCCACCCGCGGCCGGCCCTGCTCCAGGCGCTGAATCAGCAGCGGCTCGCCAGGCCGGATCAGGGGCCGCGGGGCGTAGTGCCGCTCAAGGCCCTCCGGCAGGGGACCCTGCAGACGGGGCAGCAGGGCATCAAGCCGGCTGGTGAGGGAATAGCGGCCGCACATGGACGTGGCGCTCGGGGGGCTGAGACTGGGACAGGGTGGGGATGGAGATGGGGCGCTGACCGGGGAGGGATTCGGTTCTCCCACCCCCTCGTCGGGTCGGCCCCAGCCCCTCAGGCCTAGCTTGGGCCGAGTACTGCATCAGCGCCATGGCCATCCGCCAGGACGACAACCGCCCGACGCGGCGCTTCGGTTTGATCAACCTGTTGCTGATCGGCTTCGGCGTGCTGTTGCTGTTCAGCAATTTCCTGCCCAACAACTCGATGCAGCAGGTACCGCGGGTGCCCTATTCGCTGTTCATCGATCAGGTGAATGACGACACGGTGAGCCGTGCCTACATCACCCAGGATCAGATTCGCTACGAGCTCAAGGAGCCGCCGGCAGAAGGCGCACCCACGGTGCTGGCCACCACGCCGATCTTTGACATGGACCTGCCCCAGCGGCTGGAGCAGCATGGGGTGGAGTTCGCCGCCGCACCGCCCCAGAAACCGAATTTCTTCACCACCTTACTGAGCTGGGTGGTGCCCCCTCTGATCTTCATCCTGGTGCTTCAGTTCTTCGCCCGCCGCAGCGGCATGGGCGGCGGTGCTCAGGGCGCCCTCAGTTTCACCAAGAGCAAGGCCAAGGTGTACGTGCCGGACGAGGAATCCAGGGTCACCTTCGCTGATGTGGCCGGGGTGGATGAGGCCAAGACCGAACTCACCGAGATCGTCGACTTCCTCAAGAAGCCTGAGCGTTACACCGCCATCGGCGCCCGCATTCCCAAAGGGGTGCTGCTGGTGGGCCCTCCGGGCACCGGCAAGACGCTGCTCTCCAAGGCGGTGGCCGGTGAGGCGGGAGTGCCCTTCTTCATCATCTCCGGTTCGGAGTTTGTGGAGCTGTTCGTGGGTGCAGGCGCCGCCAGGGTGCGGGATCTGTTCGAGGAGGCCAAGAAGAAAGCCCCCTGCATCATCTTCATCGACGAGCTCGACGCCATCGGCAAGAGCCGCTCCGGCTCGATGGGCGTGGTGGGTGGCAACGACGAGCGCGAGCAGACCCTCAACCAACTCCTCACCGAGATGGACGGGTTCTCGGCCCAGGACAAACCGGTGATCGTGCTGGCCGCCACCAACCAGCCGGACACCCTCGACGCCGCTCTGCTGCGTCCCGGTCGTTTCGATCGCCAGGTCCTGGTGGACCGCCCTGACCTCTCCGGTCGCCGCACCATCCTTGAGATCTACGCCAAGAAGGTGAAGCTGGCCGAGGGTGTCGATCTGGATCTCATCGCCCAGGCCACCGCCGGATTCGCCGGTGCCGACCTTGCCAACCTGGTCAACGAAGCGGCCCTGCTGGCCGCCCGCAGTTACCGCACGGCGGTGGAACAGGGCGACCTGAACGAGGCCATCGAGCGCGTGGTGGCCGGCCTGGAGAAAAAGAGCCGGGTGCTGCAACCCGATGAGAAGAAGGTGGTGGCCTACCACGAAGTGGGCCACGCGATCGTGGGACACCTGATGCCCGGGGGCAGCAAGGTGGCCAAGATCTCGATCGTGCCCCGGGGCATGAGCGCCCTGGGCTACACCATGCAGCTGCCCACCGAAGAGCGTTTCCTCAATTCCAAGGAAGACCTGGAGGGCCAGATCACCACCCTGCTGGGGGGCCGCAGCGCCGAGGAAGTGGTGTTCGGCGAAGTCACCACAGGTGCCGCCAACGACCTGCAGCGCGCCACCGACATTGCCGAACAGATGGTGGGCACCTTCGGCATGAGCGAAACCCTGGGCCCCCTGGCCTATGACAAACAGGGCGGCAGCCGCTTCCTGGGTGGCCCCAGCAACCCCCGTCGGGTGGTGAGCGACTCCACCGCCCAGGCCATCGACAAGGAGGTCCGGGGCCTGGTGGACCGGGCTCACGACCGGGCCCTCTCGATCCTCAACCACAACCGCGAGCTGCTGGAAACGATCTCCCAGAAGATCCTCGACAAGGAGGTGATCGAGGGTGACGAACTCAAGGAGCTGCTGGCCAGCAGCACCCTGCCCCAGGAAGCCGCCCTGGTGGCCTGAGCGCTTCCACCCCAGGGGCTCATTGCTTGACGAGCAGCCCCTCGATCCCGCATAAGGGGTGTTTGTTGTGGCTCCGATGCAGTCCGCCTCAGAGCAGTCCGCCTCAACCGCCGCCTGCCTCGGCGAGCTGCGGGGCCGCGACCTGCTCTCCTCCGCAGATCTGTCGGCCGAGCAGACGAGCTCCCTGCTGGCCCTGGCACGCAGCCTCAAACAGGGGCAGCTGCGGGTGGATCTGGGCGGCAAGGTGCTCGGGCTGATCTTCCTCAAGGCCTCCACCCGCACCCGGGTGAGCTTCTCGGTGGCGATGGGCCGCCTCGGGGGACAGGTGATCGACCTCGACCCGGCGGTGACCCAGGTGGGGCGTGGTGAGCCGATCGCCGACACCGCCCGGGTGCTGAGCCGGTTTGTCGATGGACTGGCCATCCGCACCTTCGCCCAGGCCGAGGTGGACGACTACGCCCACTGGGCTTCGATTCCGGTGATCAACGCCCTCACCGATCTGGAGCATCCCTGCCAGGCCCTGGCCGACTATCTCACCCTGCAGGAGACCTTCGGCGAGCTGCGCGGGCTCACCCTCAGCTATGTGGGCGACGGCAACAACGTGGCCCATTCGCTGATGCTCTGCGGCGCTCTGCTGGGGGTGAACGTGCGCGTGGGCTGCCCGACGGACTTCGCCCCCGATGACGGCATTCTCCAACGTGCCCGGGCCCTGGCAGCCGAGCAGGGCACAAGCGTGGACGTGGTGCACGACCCTGTCGCCGCTGTGCGCGGGGCCCAGGCCCTCTACACCGACGTGTGGGCCTCCATGGGCCAGGAGCAGGACAAGGAGGCCCGTGAACAGGCCTTCGCCGGCTGGTGCCTCAACGAAGACCTTCTGGCCGAGGCCGACCCGCGGGCGATCGTGCTCCACTGCCTGCCCGCCTACCGGGGCCTGGAGATCAGCGCAGGGGTGATCGAGGGGGCTTCCAGCCGGGTGTTCGACCAGGCCGAGAATCGCCTGCACGCCCAGCAGGCCCTGCTGGCAGCCCTGCTGGGAGGGATCTGAGCGCACGGGACTGGACAAACCGGCCAGCAGGGGGTACATCTGTATCAGCATCTGTGCATCCGCAGGCCGTGGCGATCTCCCCGTTCCGATCCCCCTCCGGCCCAGCCATCAGCAGCCGCTCCGCCGCCCATCGCCAGGAGCTCACCGAGGCCCAGCAGGAGCTCTACGACTGGCTGGCTGACTACATCAGCCAGAATCGCCACAGCCCCTCCATCCGGCAGATGATGGAGGCGATGGGCCTGCGCTCACCAGCGCCGATCCAGAGCCGGCTGCGTCACCTCCAGCAGAAGGGCTGGCTCACCTGGGAGGAGGGCCAGGCCCGCACCCTGCGGCTACTGGGCCAGGAGGCCAGCGGCGTGCCGGTGCTGGGGGCCGTGGCGGCCGGCGGGCTGGTGGAAACCTTCGACGACGTGCAGGAGCATCTGGATCTGCAGGCCGTGATCGGCGGCCGCGAGCTGTTCGCCCTCAGCGTCAATGGCGATTCGATGGTGGACGCCCACATCGCCGACGGCGATGTGGTGCTGATGGAACCGGTGCGCGACCCCAGCAGCCTCAAGCCGGGCACGATCGTGAGCGCCCTGGTGCCCGGCAGCGGCACCACCCTCAAGCACTTCCACCGCCAAGGCGGCACGGTCACCCTGGAGGCCGCCAACCCGGCCTATGAGTCGATCGTGGTGCCGGCCGACCAGGTGACGGTGCAGGGCCGCCTGGTGGCGGTGTGGCGCCAGGTGTGAGAGCTGGGAACACCAGGGTGTAATCTTCCCCAGCGGAACACCGGGAGCCTGGGTCTTGACCCACAGCTGCCTGCAACCAGACCCGCACCCACATGGGGCCATAGCTCAGCTGGTAGAGCACCTGCATGGCATGCAGGGGGTCAGGAGTTCGAGTCTCCTTGGCTCCATTTGAATCAATTCTCGACACCAACAACAGTGGTGCAGGACGACGTTGCGTTGCTGTCCTATCAGGCCATACCCTGATCCTTTGGCACAGACATGCCCCGGAGAGTTGGGGCACGTTGAGTCAAGCCCCGGTGATGCAGACCCGCGAACGTACTGCGCAGCTTACTGATTCAGCAGCTTGCTCGATGTCGACTCTGGGTCCTCGATGGAACGTTTAATCGATTCAATGTTTGATCGATTCAATGTTTGATCGATTGAATATTGTTGATCCATGCGGTGTTTGAGCGATGCAGGGGTTGAGCGATGCAGTGGTTGGGCGATCCATGGCTGGCTCTTGTTGAGAGGCGTCACCAGGTCGTGCCGGCCTGGCTTGATGCCAGGCGCCAGCGCCAGCAAGCCAGCAACAACGCCAGCACGATCAGCGGCAGCTCGCCCCAGCGGCCGTAGGGGGTGAGCCGCGAGCGGATGGCCACGCTGAGCAGCTCCATCGCTGGTCTGGAGGCCGGCAGCAGCCGGGTGATGCTGCCCTGAGGGGAGATCAGCCCGCTGGGGCCGGTGTTGGCCACACTCACCAGCCAGCGGTTGTT
>JAWOBH010000323.1:0-3016 GCA_046498125.1 Prochlorococcaceae cyanobacterium
AGCCGGCGAACCACCAACCGGCGAACGGGTGGCGCCCGTGAGGGCACTGTCAGCACGCGCCGCGTCGGCACGCTCTCCTTGTTGCTGCCGCCCCCGCGGCCACCGGCCACCCGCCTGGACCGCTGCCTGGTGGACCTGCAACAGGACTGGCAGCGGCAGGGTCACCTGGCGGCCCTGTGGCAGCGCTGGCCCGATCTGGCCGGCCCGCAGCTGGCGCCCCACTGCCGGCCCCTGCGGCTGCAGGGCTCCCGGCTCACGGTGGGGGCGGCGCCCGGTCCCTGGCTGCAGGCCCTGCAGTACCACCGCCACCAGTTGCTGGGGAGCCTGCGGGCGGCGGGGTTTGCCCTGCGCGATCTGCGCATCGAGCAGCACCATCCCACGCCCCTGGCAACACCGGGCCTGGAGGAGGAGGCCCGGGTCTGGGCCCGCCACCCCAGCCGGGCCGATGTGCATGGCATGGCCAGCTGCCCCCGCTGCGGCTGCCCGGCCCCGGCCGGGGAGATGGCCCGCTGGGGACACTGCAGCTTCTGCCGCCGCCAGCAGCTCGCCGCCGAGGCCGCTGCGCTCTCCCCTGGTCAGACGGATTCCTTTCCGTAGGGCTCAGTAGCGCTCGGGCCTGGGGTCGCGCCAGTCGGCCCGCACCCCGGCGGCCGCCAGCTCACCGGCCCGCTGCTCCAGGCGCTGACGACCCAGACGCCAGAGGCGGTAGATGCCGGCCTGATCGAGCAGCTCCGGATCCAGCCCGCGCCAGTGCTCGCGAGCGGCGGTGTCGGCGTCGATCACCAGCAGCAGATGGGGTTGCTGGCTGCCCCTGCTGGGCACCTGGCCCCGGCGCACTTCGCCGGCCAGCCGCTCCGCCAGGTTCACCAGCCCGGCCGCCTCCGCCCCCTCGTAGATCACCACCTGCCGCCCATAGAAGTGCAGGGAGGGCTTGAGCATGCCCACCATCGCCAGTGGTTCAGGGGCCCCGCTGGCGGCCTGCCGCTGCGCCGCCTGACGCTCCACCGCCGCCGCCGCCAGGCGCCGCACCGGCTCGCCGCGCAGCTGGTCGCCCAGCTGCCAGAGCGGCAGCAGCGCCAGGGGCACGAACAGCACCAGGGGCAGCTGCAGTGCCAGCAGCGCCACCGCCGAGCCGCGCCGCCAGCCCACCAGGGCCAGGGCGGCGGCCAGGCCGAAGCAGGCCGCCGCCAGCGCCCAGCGGCCGCTGGCCAGCAGGGTCTCCGGCAGCTGGGGCATCTCGGGGCTGACGATCCAGGGCACCCACAGGGGGGCGGCGGCGAAGACCAGCGCCAGCAGCAGGGCCAGCAGCGCACACAGCCGCCAGGCCAGCCGCGGCCGGCGCTGGGCGGCCAGGGCGATCAACAGGCCGGCCGCGGGGGTGGCCGGCAACCAGTAGCTGGGCAGCTTGGTGGCGGCGGCGCTGAAGAACAGCAGCACCGCCAGCAGCCAGCAGGCGGCAAAGCGCTGCAGCGACAGCGGCGGCGGTGGCGCCGGCCCCCGCAGGCCACGCACCAGGCCCAGCAGCAGCAGGGGGGTGAGCGGCAGGCTGGCCAGCACCAGCACCAGGCCGAAGAACCACCAGGGCGCCTGGTGGTCGTTCACCACGCTGGTGAAGCGCTGCAGGTTGTGGTAGCCGAAGAAGCTGCGCCAGAACGGCTCACCCTCCACCACCAGGGCCGCCCCATACCAGGGCAGGGCCACCAGGGCGGTGAGCAGCAGCCCCCTCAGGGGGCGCAGGCTCCGCCACAGGCCCCGCCAATCGGCCTGCAGGGCGGCGAACAGCACCAGGGTGAGGCCCAGCAGCACCACCGCCACCGGCCCCTTCGTGAGCACGGCCAGCCCCAGCACCAGCCAGCCGGCCCACCAGCGGCGGCCGGCGCTGGCATAGCTCTGCCAGATCAGCAGCAGGCTCAGCGCCAGCGTGGCGGTGAGCAGGGCATCGCTCACGGCGATCCGGCCCCAGAGCAGCACCAGGGGCGAGAGGGCGAAGGCCAGGCCGGCGCCCAGGGCGGTGAGCGACGGCTGACGCCGGGCCTGGGGCCAGTGCAGCAGGGTGATCACCAGGGCCTGCATCGCCACCACCGTGGCCAGGGCCGAGGGCAGCCTGGCGGCCCAGGTGCCCAGCGGATCCCACTGGCTCTGGCCGGGCAGGGCGTAGATCAGCCCCATCGCCCAATACACCAAGGGCGGCTTGTCGTAGCGCGGCAGGCCGTTGACGCGGGGAATCAGCCAGTCGCCGCTCTCCGCCATGGCCCGGGCCGAAGCGGCGAACAGAGGCGGGGTTTCATCCACCAGCCCGGTGCTGCCCAGTTGCCACACGAACAGCAGCAGCCCCAGCGCCAGGCTCACGAACAGCACCCCCCGGGCCCGGGGGGCAGGCACGGGATCGGGGGCGGCCGCGGGGGCCTTGGAAGCGCGGAACCCGGCAGGGCGTGGCACGAGCGGCAAGGGCATCAGCCGGGCCCGACCCTATCGGCGGGCCCGGGCAGAGCCGCACACCGCCTCCAACCAGGCCTCGATGCGGGCGGCGAAGGCCTGCTGGGAGCAGTGCCGCTCCGCCCAGGCCCGGCAGCGCCGGCGCTCGATGCCGCGGGCCCGCCGCACCGCCGCCACCAGCTCATCCACGTCGTCGGGTGTCGCCAGCGCCCCGGTGTGCCCCTCCTGCACCAGCTCGCCAGGCCCGCCGCGGGCATAGGCCGCCACCGGCACCCCGCAGGCCAGGGCCTCCACCACCACATTGCCGAAGGCCTCGTTCCACTTGGGGGTGTTGAGCAGCACGGCACAGCGGCCCAGTTCGGCCTGGAGCTCTGCGGTGGGCAGAAAGCCGCGCCACTGCAGCGTGCCCGGCGGCACCGAGGCCTCTACCCGCCGGGCGTAGGCGGGGTCCTCCTCCAGGCCCCCCACCCAGGCCACGGGCTTCAACCCCCGACTTTCAGCGGCTTCCATTATCTCTTTCCCTGCTTCCGCATCCCCGGCGTTGGCCGGCGTGACGTCCACGCCAGTCACGAACTCCGAC
>JAWOBH010000037.1:0-8288 GCA_046498125.1 Prochlorococcaceae cyanobacterium
GCGGCTGCTGGCCCCCCTGCGCAGCCTGGCCGCGCTGTTGGGCTTCAAGCGTGCCGCTCCCCAACGCCGCAAGCCCTCCGTCCGGGCGCGGCTGCTGCCCGGCGCCGGCCGCAAGCGCAGCCTGCAGGAGTGGAAGGAGCAGCGCCGGCGCACGGCCGCCGAGGTGAAGGCCCACCTGGCCGCCGAGCAGCCCCTGCCGGCCATCAAGAAGCTCACCCGCGCCCTGCTCGAGGATCCCCAGCACCCCCCCTATCACGACCTGCTCAAGAAGGCGGTGGCCCAGCGCCGCCAGCGCCGGCTCAAGCCCGGCCGCAGCGATCCCTGGGCGGAGCTGCCCAGGGACCTGCGCGAGGAGGCCCTGCAGCTGGAGGCCTTCTCCGTCTACGTCGACGAGCTCGAGCAGCTGTTCGACAAGGCCGGCATCCCTCCTCTCAGCGCCCCGCCGCCGCCAGGGGTACGCCAGTCCAGGGCCCGGGCCGCCGCCGCCGAGAGCGAGGCAGAGGGCGAGGGCGAGAACGCCGAAGCCGCCGCGCCGGATCAGGCGGCCGCCCGCGCACCCGGCCGGCAGGCCCCTGGCGGGAAGCGCCGTAAGGCCCCCGGCCCGAAGCGCCGCAAGCGCCGCCAGGCCAGCGCCGGCTGATTCTGAAAGCCCCTCAGCCGCCGTTCAGTTCCAGCAACTCCAGCAACACCGCCGCCCGGTCCTCAAAGCTATGCCGGCTGGCCACCGCAGCCGCCACCGCAGCCATCCGCTGCCGATCGGCGCGCAGTTCCCTGGCCCGATCCAGGCTGTCCAGAGCGTCGCTGCCGGGGTGATGGCGGATCACTCCGGCCTCCAGCTCCGGCGGGCAGCCCGGGGCCACATCGGTGATCACCGGCACGCCGCAGGCGAGCACGTCGAACACCCGGTTGTTGAGGTAGCCGTAGGCGGCCATGGCGCCGTGGTGGTCGTTGAGCACCGCCAGGGCCCGGCGGTAGCGGCCCGGCAGGGCTTCGTTGGCGATCGACCGCGCCACGGCCATCAGGCCCACCGCCTCCCAGCCCTCGCCGATCAGCTCCAGCGGCGCATCGGCCTGGCTGAAGGCGGCCACCACTGGCCGCTCCACGCCCCGGCAGTTGCCCACGAACAGAAGGCCGCCCTGGGGGGGCCACGGTTCGCAGGCCGAGCCGAAGGCGGTGGCCTGCAGCAGCGTGTGGGTGAGACGGCCGCTGAGGGCGGCCAGGCGCGGCCTGTCCTGGGCACTGGCCACCAGCAGCCGGTCGTAGTCGGCCAGTTCGGCGGCGGTGGGATCGAGGGGCCAGCTGATGATCCAGGCCAGCTTGCGCCGGTAGGTCGCCTGCCGCAGCCAGGCGGCGTTGGGGGCGAACTTGCCGCGCAGCACCAGCAGGTCGCTGCCGGGGGGCGCCGGCGGCTCCAGCTCGTGGGTGTCGCGGAACAGCAGCCGGGTGCTCAGGCCCTGGCGGTGCAGGGCCAGTTGCAGGTCTCGGGCGTAGTGGTAGTCGCCCCAGCCCGCTAGGCCGGCGGGGTCTGCCGGGGCGGCTATCAGCAGGTCGAGGTGCCGCACCGGGAAGGGCTGGAGCCGGCATCTATTCTCTGCACGTGCTCCACCTCCACGCCCGGCTGAATCTGGGCCAGCTTGCGGGCCGCCTGCATGCCCTCCCCGGGGTGGCCCAGGTTCTGTTCTGTTGTGGCTGCCGGCGGGCCTCGCTGTGGCGCTGTCCATCGGGGCCGGAGGCTCCACAGCGGCCTTGGGATTCCCTTCGGGCTACGGCGATTCCCATCGAGGCGGTGGATGCCGACCCCCAGCTGCTGCTGGCCCTGCCCGTGGCCTGGGCCCGGGGCCTGGTGCCGGCCCTTGAGGCCCCGCCCCTGGCGGCCCTGGCTGCTGCCGGCGGCAGCTGGCTGGGGCTGGGGGAGCTGCCGGATGGCGGCCGGGATCCGCAGTCGGAGCTCGGTGCCCTCCTGCAGCGCTACCGCCGCCTGGCCAGCGCTGAGGCCCTGGCCAGCGCCGAGGCCCTGGAGCTGCTACGGCTCGAGCGTCTGCTGCAGCGGCGTCTGGCCCCGGGGTCTCTGGCGGGGCTGCGGAGGCGCTCCTGGCCCCTCGATGACTGGCTCAGCGGCCTGCCCAAGGATCCCGAGGCGGTGGCGGCGGATCTGGTGGCCCTACTGCAGCTGCTGCCGCTGCCGGAGCAGGCTCCCCTGGTTGTAGCCCTCAGCGTCCACATCGGTGCCGCCCTGGGTGCCGCCCCGCCCGTGGATCCCCAGCCCTGGCTGCGACTGCTGGAGGCGCTGGTGGGGGCCATCAACAGCCGCGAGCCCCGCTTGCAGGTGCTGGCCCGGGACCTGCGCCGACGCGGTCTCGAGGCCAGCGCCGCCCTCCCCGACCCCGGCGCCCGGGGGCTGGCGTTGATGCGCCTGCTGCAGGTGGAGCCCCAGGCGTCCCCGCTCGAGCTCGGCCGGCTGGCCACAGCTATCGATGGGCTGGTGCTGGCCATCGGCGCCGCCAGTGCCGATGGCCAGCGCGAGCGGCGCCGGTGCCTGCAGCGCCAGCTGGAGACGGTGCTGCGGGCCGCGGGCCCCAACCTGCTGCTCCTGCGAGCGCTGGTGCCGGCCCTGGCCCCGGACACCTGCTACCGCCTGCCCTCGCTGCAGCCGCCCTCAGCCTGTCTGCCCCTGCTCAAGGGGGTGCTGCTGCTCGATTCGGCCCATCTGGCCGGCCTGGAGGGGGCCCAGCGCAAGGCCATGGTGGCGCTGGTGGAGCGGATCCTGCCGCGCATCTGGTGGCAGCGGCCGCTGCTGCTGCGGCTGCTGCATGACCTGCGCCGCTTTCCCCTGGAGCTGGGCTGGCTGCGCCAGGAGGGACTGCTGCTTGCTGGCGTCGAGCTGCTCCACAGCCGCGGCCTTCCGCCCCTGCCCCAGCCTGCCGATCCCGCCCGGGCGTCCCTGCCTGAGGACCATGACCCCCACCAGCTGCTGCGCTGCCAGGTGCTGCTGCTGCTGCGCCTGCTGCCCCAGTCCGACGAGCGGGCCGGGCTGCTGCGGCTGGCGGGCGCGGCGGGCAAGCCGCCCCTGCTCCGTCTGCTCGACCGCCAGGACGAGGAGGCCCTGGTGATGGCCGCCGCCGCCGGACTGCCCTCCCGCAGCGTGCTGCTGGCCCGCCTGGCGGCCGAGCGCAGCGGTGTGGACGAGCTGTTGCCGGCCCTGCTGGCGCCAGCTCCCCTGGAGCGGGCCTATGGGGCCATCCTGGACAACTGGCGCGGCCGCTTCGCCGCCGAGGCGGGTCGCCAGCGGGCCCCGATCGCGGTGGTCATCACCACCCACGCCCCCCCCCTGGCGCTGCTGGCCCCGGTGCTGGAATCGCTGGCCCTGCAGACCCTCTGGCCCGAGGAGATCTGGCTGCTGGACGACGGCTCGCCGCCCGACGCGGCCGCGGCCCTGGCCGAGCTGGTGGCGGGCTGCCGCCGCCGCCTGGGCCTGCCCCTGCGCCTGCTGCGCCGCTCGGTCAATCAGGGCCAGTACGGCTGCCGCAACCTGGTGCTGGCGGCCAGCAATGCCGAGGCCCTGGCGATCCAGGACGATGACGATCTCTCCCACCCCCTGCGCCTGGAGTTGCAGTGGCGGGCCCTGCAGCAGGGCCGGGCGGCGGTCTACGCCCGTCACGTGCGGCTGGACCAGGCCGATGCCGCCCCCCAGCCCGACGGCGACGGCGGCAGCTTCTTCGGCGACGGCATCACCACCTTGATGGTGGGCATCGCCACGGCCCGCCAGCTGGGGGGCTTCTACCCGGTGCGCTCCCGGGGGGATGTGGAATTCCGTGGACGGCTGGAGCGCCGCTTCGGGGCCGCCCAGGTGGCGCGCCTGGAGCAGCCGCTCTACCTGATGCGCGGTGCCTCCAGCACCCTCTCCTCGCGCTTTGAGTACGGCTGCAGCCTGGCCCTGCCCGGCTGGCGGGCGCTGATGGCCCGGGAGGTGCTGGTGTGACCACCCGGGCGCCGGTGCTGATCGGCCTCACCTCCATCCGCGGCCGGGAGCGGGCCCTCTGCCGCACCCTCGATGCCCTGCTGGCACAGCGGCTGCCCGCGGACGGCCGGGCCGTGGAGCTGCATCTGTTCCTCTCCCGCCAGCCCTACCTGCTCGACAGCGGTTTTGCGGTTCTGCCGCCGTGTCTGCGCCAGCGGCTACGGCGCTCCCAGGCCCGAGCCCGCCCGCTGCCGTTGCAGCTGCACTGGGTGGAGAACAGCGGCCCCTACCGCAAGTTGCTGCCGCTGCTGGCGCGGCTGACCCCGGAGCAGCAGGCCCTCGATCCGCTGCTGATCACCGCCGACGACGACACCCTCTACCCGCCCGGCTGGCTCTGTCGGCTGGTGGAGGCCCAGGAGCGCCTGGGCTGCGTGGTGGCCTTCCGCGGCCGCCGGCTGCTGCTGGAGGACGGACTGCCGGCTCCCTACCGAGCCTGGATCCGAGACGACCGCGCCCTGCTTGAACCCAGCCTGCTCACCGTGCCCACCGGCAAGGACGGCATCTGCTACCGGCTCAGCCAGCTCGATCACCGGGTCGCCGACCTGGCCACCGCCCTGCGCATCGCCGGCCACGCCGACGACCTCTGGTTCAAGCTCCACTGCCTGCTCACCGGCACGCCGGCGGCCCTGCTGCACCACAGCCTGGAGCAGGAGTTCACTGAACTCACCCCCGAGGGCCGGCCGGTGGTGAAGGGTCAGCCGGAGATGGGACCCGGCCGCAGCCTGTTCCTCTCGATCAACAAGCGTGGCGGCAACGATCTGGTGCTCGAGCGCTGCCTCGACTACCTGCGCCGGCTCAGCGGCGAGGCCGTGGCCACGGCGTTGTTCTGCGCCAGTGTGGAGCCGCTGTGCGCCGGTGAGCCTGCCGGTTGAGATGGTGCCGGTCGACCTGATGCCCGTTGAGCTGCAAGCGGTGGAGATCTGGGCCCCCGGGCTCGACAGCGATCCCCTGGCCGCGGCCCTTGCGGCGGCCCGCCTGCCGCTTCGCCAGTGCCCCACACTGGAGCAGGCTGACGGTCAGGGACCGCTGCTGCTGGCCTACGGCGATCCCCTGGCTCTGCTGCCGCCGCACGAGCTGCCGGACCACCTGGCTTATCAGCCGCTGCTGGCGGCCATCCCCGTCCTCGAGCAGGGGCCGCGCCCCTGGCGGCTGGTGAACCTGGCTTGCCTCTGCCCGCCGGCCCTGGTGGCCTGGTGCGTGCAGCCCGATGCCGTTCCACCCCGGCCGGCGGTGAGCTACGGGTTTGCTCCGCCCGAGGCCCTCGATGCCCTGGTGGCGCTGCAGTGGCTGCAGGCACAACCGCAGCTGCTGACGGCCTACCTCAGTCTCGAGCGCCATCCCCGCGCCGCCACTCTCGACCACCGCCCTGCTGACGACGACTGCCCGGCTCGGCTCCAGGCGGCCTGCTCGGCGCAAGCCCTGGCCGCCGCCCGGCTGCGGCGCTGCCAGTTGCTCGAGGAGCTGGAGCGGGCCGAACAGCAGCGCCAGCACCTTCACCAGGCCGAGCATGACAACCAGGCCCTGCGCGACCGTTTGCTGAGCCTTGAGCTCGAGCGGGAGGCACTGAACGCCCAGATCAGCAGCCTCGAGAGCCGGCGCGCCGATCTCGAACTCACCCTTCAGCTCAGCCACGAGGAACTGGGGCAGCTGGGCCGACGCATCGCCCTGCTTGAGCAGCTGGTGAACGATGGTGCCGAGGCCAGCCGCAGCGTGCAGGAGGCCCTGGCGCAGGTGCTCGGCAGCTGAGTTCATCTGCGGATAGAGGCCTGATGGCATGCCGTTCACAGGTGACAAGCCCTTGACAATGAAATCCAGACTTGCTGTTTACGCCGCCATCGTTGGCGGCTAATCATCAAGGGCTGGAGATTCCTTGGTCAATGAATTGCTCGACCAAGGCTGAGACCTGATGCGTTGAACGCTACTAAAACCAGCTTTGCCTTGAGCTTGTGAGTTAAAACTTCGAGAGATTGGATGGTCCGCAACCCTGCTCACATCGTTTGAAAGTCGTTATCCGTGTCGGCGGTCGGGACACACACCTGGCAGAGGAGACCGTGATTCAGTCCAAGCCATCGCTGGGGGGTGGGCGACATGCCGATCCTCTGGCGCATTGTCAAGATCTACAGCTCCTTTGGTATCAACAACTTCGTTATTTGCTGCAGGCGTTAGGGCTGCATGATTAAAGGGTGCCAACTATTTCTCGCATGCCAGTGATGTCATCTTTTCTATGGATGTGGGCAATCGCATGGGGTCCTTCAGCGCACCACCGAACCCTGGAAGGTCATCCTCATCAACACCGGCGACAAGACGGAAACCGGGTGCCGCCTCGGCCGGGTGTGCTCCTATCCGGGCGACGAGTCCTTCTGCTTCACCCACGGTGACGGTGTGGCCGGTGTGGTCATGGGCGCCCTGATCGTCCACCACAGGCCTCAGAGCCTCCAGGCCGGGCTCACGGCGGTGCAGCCCCCGGGCCGCTACGGGGCCCTGCACCTGGACGGTGATTGCGTGGGCAAGTGTCGGGAGAATGCCGATGACGAACAGGCCCGGATCGACGTTGGCTTCCTGGTGCTGGAGCCCTCGGTCTGCGATCGGATCCACTCCGATGCCTGACTGTTCGAGGCCGATGTGCTGGCGGAACTCGCCAGGCGCGGCCAATTGGCGGCTTACCACCACCAGGGCTGCTGGCAATTCATGGACACCCTGTGGGAGCGCAACCGGCTCGAGCTGCTCTGGGAGAGCGGCGAAGCACCCTGGAAGCTCTGGAGCTGATGGACCGCGCAGGCTTCAGTACCCTGCGTGCCCCCTTCAGCCCCGCCCTGGCCCAGCAGCAGGTGCAGAACGGTTGGCAGGAGTCACGGCTGCCAAGCGTGACGTGAGCTCTCAGGCCGGCGCGAACAGCGCCGACTGCTCCGCATAGAGCTGGTGGGCCAGTTGGTCGCTGGGGGCGTCTACATCGGCCCAGCGCAGCACCTCATCTTTGCGGATGTCGCGTCGCAGCCGGCAGCCCTCCGCCAGCCCCTCAGGCAGCAGCTCCTGCTCGCGCACCACCGAGGCCTTCTCCGCCTGGCCGTAGGTCATGTAGCGGCCGAAGGAATCCAGGGTTTCGCCAGCGCGCAGGTCGCGCTTGGCGATCGCCACCACCTCCACGCAGGGGCCGGCCAGGGCCTGACCCACCGGATCGCCGAACAGCACGGCCCGGGCCACGCTCGTGGCCGCCTCCAGGTAGCAGAGGTGGTAGGGCTGGTAAAAGCTGTACAGCGGGCCGGTGCCCAGTTTGTAGAGCTCCAGGTAGGGAACATGGCGCTGATCGGGCATCTCCGCCAGGCAGAACACCCCCGGTGAGGGCCGGGCGCCGATCACGAAATCCACCACACCCCCCAGCTGCCGCAGTTCCTCGAGGTCGTAGCTGGCGGTGAGGTCATCCACATGCCCCCGGTGCTCGCGCCGGCTCATGCCCCGCTGGGTCACCGTGAAGCCGCTGGCGTTGGCCACGATGCACTGCTCGAAGTTCACCTTGGAGCCGTCGGCGAAGGAGGTCACCATGGTCACGCCCTGGTTCCACTGCTCCGCGAAGCCCCGCTGGGTGGTGGGCGTGCGGTATTCGTCCTGCAGGCCCTTGATGTTGCCCAGCACCCGGGGCACCAGACCCAGGCCCTCCACGAAGCGCTTGAGGTTCATCTGCACGCCCGGCTGGTCGCCGTCGCAGCAGCTGAGCAGGCTGCCGGCGGCCCGGGCCCGCTGATGCAGGATCGGCCCGATGGTGGCATCCACCTCGGCGTTCATCAGCACCAGGGGTTTGCCCTGGCCGATGGCCTCCAGGGCGCGTGCGGCGCCGTAGTTCACCGCTCCGGTCATGTCGATCAGGCAGTCGATCCCAGCCGAGCGGCTGAGCAGCTCCGGGTCGTCGGTGATCGCCGGCCGGCCGCTGGCGATGGCCTGGTCCAGGCCCGCCAGGCTCTCCACCGCCATCGCTTCACCGCGACCGGCGAAGGCGTAGGCGTCGGCGGCGCGCTGCAGGGTGCGGTTGGCGATCGCCACCACCTCCATGCCCGGCACCAGCGCCGACACCTGGGCGGCAAATCCGCGGGCCATCGCGCCGGCACCGAACATGCCGACACGCACCGGGCGCCCCTCGCTCTGGCGCTGGCGCAAGGCGGCATCAACCAGGATCATCGGTTGCTGGTCAGGGCTCGGACGTTACCCCACAGTCGCCTGTGGTTCAGAGTTGGCGGGCAGCGCCATGGCAGCCCGGAACACTTCGAGACTCTCACTG
>JAWOBH010000084.1:0-6369 GCA_046498125.1 Prochlorococcaceae cyanobacterium
AGGGTGGAGAAGAAGCTCTCCACCACGGCGTTGTCCCAGCAGCAGCCCTTGGCGGACATGCTGCAGACGATCTTCTGCTCCTTCAGCAGATCGCGGTAGTCAGTCGCCCGGTACTGGCTGCCCTGATCCGTGTGCAGCAGCAGCTGCGCCGGCTCCACCTGCCGGTGGCCGAGGGCCCGGTTGAGGGCCTCAATCACCAAGGCAGCATCCATCCGCTGATCCAGCGTCCAGCCGACCACACGGCGGCTGAACAGATCGATCCAGACGGCGAGGTAGCGCCAGCCGGCTGTGGTGCGGATGGTGGTGATGTCGCCCGCCCAGCAGCGGTTTGGAGCCGGGGGCTGGAAGTCCTGCTGCAGCAGGTTCTCTGCCACACCAGCGGCATCGCGGCTGGCCTTGGAGCAGGGCCGGAAGGGCTTGCGGGTCCTGGCCCTGAGCTGGGCCCGCTGCATGAGCCGGGCGACACGGTGACGACCGACCGGGTGGCCGGCAGCGCGCAGTTCCTGGTGGATCCGAGGCGAGCCGTAGAAGCCCCGGTGCTCGCCGAACACCGCCTGGATCTCAGCGGTGAGCCGGGTGTTCTCGGCCGCCCGCTTTCCCGGCGCCTCCTGCCGCTGCCGCCAGGCGTAGAAGCCACTGCGGGCCACCCCCAGCTAGCCGGCATAGCCAAGAGACGGAGTGGTGCTCGGCCAGCTGGTTGATCAGGCGAAACCTCTCGGCGGCAGCTGCTCTTTCGCAAAGTGCGCTGCCGCCAGCCTGAAAAAATCCTTCTCCCTCCTGAGCTCGCGCACCTCCTTGCGGAGCCGGCTGAGTTCAGCGCGCTCCTCACTGGTCAGCAAGCCCTGGTCACGGGGGCCGGCCTGACCTCGATCAATGCGGGCCTGGCGCACCCAGCGGGCCAGGCTGCTGGAAGGAAGGCCGAGCCGCTCAGCAACGGCATTGCAGGAGAGGCCCTCCTGCAGGCAGAGCTCCACGGCCTCCGCCTTCTGCTGCGCCGTGAACCGGCGCCGGGTTCTGGTGGGGTTGGTCATCGATGGACAGTCTGGTGGTCATGGCGTGACCCCTATGAACTTGTCCTTGAAAGCAGGGGAACCCCAGGAATACACCGAACGACGTATGGCAGAGGGCCGCACGATCAAGGAGATCATCCGCCGCCTCAAGCGATTCGTGGCCCGCGAGATGTTCGGCATCCTGCGTGGTGGTCCCGCCGTTCGCACGGCTGCGGCTTGATCAGCAGCGCGATGGTTCGCTGTAGGCACCCAGGCTCCCGCCGGAGCCGGCCGGCGGTTCAGTCCTCAACGGGGATCAGCACATCGAGCAGCTCGGTCCGCAGCGGCTGGCCGGCTTGCCCCGGCACCACCAGGACCACGGCCTTGGCCTCGATCAGATCGCTGTCAGCATCGATGTCCTCGCCATCGGCATCCCAGCTCTCCAGCGCTGCATCCAGCCAGCGAGCCTTGGTTTCTAGAAAAGCGATCGCGTCGTCGGGGCTCCAGCGGGCCTCGCTGCCGCGACAGGGATAGCGCTGCAGAAGCTCCAGGATTCCGATCTCCTGCAGCTCAGGGGTGCCGCTGGGATCGCGTACCAACACGGCGTCGGCATCGGTGGCGTTGTCGATCAGCTTCTGGATGTCGCTGCGATCGTCCTCCTCCTCCAGCTCCTGCCAATCCCGGAGATCGATGACCTTCTCCAGCAGGGCCTGCAATTCATCAACTGGCATCGGTGGCGCATGTTCTGGCCTGGTGGGATGGGAAGCCAGCTCGATCAGGCCTTCCGCTGCCTTGATGATCTGCGTCAGCGACATATGCTCTGCCACCAGGTTGAACGTGGTCTCGATCAATTCCTCGAGTGGCAAACGCGGAGCATCCACGTCGTTTCGTACCCGATCGATAGCCTCCAAGAGGAGAAGCTGGTTCGATGTGGTGATCGGCTCCACAGGATGGGCAAGGCGGTATCGGCTCCATCCTTGCTGAGCTCAACCTGCCCCTCCAGTACCGGGCAACTACCAGCCGATCACGGAGGCGTGGCAGGGCTTGACAATCCATAGGAGTGTCAGGTCTGACGACCCAACCATTCATGGCTGGGCTGATCTCGGCCTCCTCGATGCCATTGGGAGCGATCACCAGCCTTCTGTGGATACCGCGCAACCGCACCACCGCCCTCCTGATGGCCTTCGGAGCAGGTGCGCTGCTGGCAGCACTGGTCATTGATTTGGTGGGTGGTGCCCGTGAGAAGGGCCACCTGATTGAGCTGGGTGCTGGTTCCGTTCTGGGCAGTTTATTCTATACAGCCGTGAACAGGCTGGTGAACGAAGTGGTTGTTCTCTGCGCAAACACTCTACTCGGATCAACCATGTGGCCGACCAGGAATCCCGTCGACAGCTACGTCTCGCTCGTCAGCTTAGCGATATCGAGTTATGGAAGGGCCTTGGTGAAACTGAGCTGAAGGTGTTGGCGCATCGTCTGCTGGCGTTCTCATTCCCTGCTGAGCACACCCTCTTTCGCAAAAACGATCCCAGTGAGAGCCTTTACATGGTTCTAAAGGGATCAGTGAAGCTTCTGGACCCAGAACGTGGCGCTGACTTCGATGCGATTGCCGGCAACGGCGAAAGTGTCGCGCTTATCGTTTCTCACTGGAACACCCCACCGGATGACCGGCGTTTGCTCCTGTGACTGCCTGCTTTTCAGTTTCATTAGTCCTGATTTTAAGCAACTATTGGAGCGCTCCAGCACCTTTGCACGTCATATCGCGGGAACCCTCGAGCGTCCGGAGGTGATGAGTTACCTCACCGAACCGGAGCGCCTGCTTCCCGCCGCGGTGGAGGCGTGGGTCTCGTCGGCTCGTCTGGCCCTCAGGAAGAGCCGTAAGCTTACCGAGGCGGTCAGCATCGATCGAGCTGTGGATTCCTTGCTTTCCCTGGCTCGTCATGTATGGAAGTTCCCTGTATTTTCCGATCTTCCCGAAGAGGAGATAAAACAGATCGCTGATCGCTTGGTCCATTCCAGCTATGGGGACGGTCATGCTTTCTTCCAGGCTGGAGAAGAGGCCGATCGTCTTTTCATCCTTGAGGATGGAATGGTTGAACTGCTTGATCCATGTCATCCTCGTCCAGCACCCAAGCGGATATCAGCTGGCAAGGAGATTGGGGAACTCTCCTTCATCACTGATGTCGATCACACCGTGACGGTCGTGGCTCAAACGACTTGTTCGGGCTGGGCCCTGCGACGCAGAGACTTCGATGAACTGCTGCTGCGTTGTCCGGTTGTTGATCAGGCCGTTCAGGACTTCCTTGTGGCCGAGAAGGTCACCACCTACCTGGAGCGGAAGCAGGGTTTCAGCCCGGAGCTTGCGCATCGCTGGGCCGAACGCGCCATGCGTCAGATGCAATGCATTCACCCGATTCCATCGGCACGATCTCTGATGCAGGACATGGAGCAG
Source organism: Prochlorococcaceae cyanobacterium (assembly GCA_046498125.1). Taxonomy (GTDB): domain Bacteria; phylum Cyanobacteriota; class Cyanobacteriia; order PCC-6307; family Cyanobiaceae; genus NIES-981. The sequence goes on from JAWOBH010000084.1 coordinate 3,439, forward strand.
CACAGCTCGGCCCCGATGGCCATCTGGATCGGCCTGCTGATGAATGGCATTCCTGAGGCTTTGACCATTGGAGCCCACGTGATCCTTGGTCCCTTGAGCCCTTACCTGCTGGCCGATCTGCTGATTGCCAACTACCCGGAGGCGCCCTCCAGTTCCCATGGAATGTGGCAGCAAGGCTTCCCAAAAATACTGATCCTGGCCATGTGGGAAGCACTTGCATTGCTGACAGGTATTCTTGCTGCCTTGGGGGCAGCCCTGTTCCAGGGCATTTCCGATCGTTGGGTTTCGCTTGTTGGAGCGATGGCTGCCGGAGCCATGCTTACTGTGATCTCCGACACAATGCTGCCCGAATCGTATGCGAAGGGAGGATCGGTCTTGGGTCTCTCCACGATCCTAGGCTTCCTGGCAATTATCTACATCCATAGTATTCCGCACGGCTTCTGATGTCCCAACCGATCAGCCAGGGGAGCTCTGCCCACCTGGGGTCCACAGTCACCGACGCGGGGGTGAACTTCTGCGTCTACTCCAAATACGCCAGCCGGGTGGAGCTGCTCCTGTTCGACCTCGAGGATTCCAGCGAACCCAGTGTCTGCTTCGATCTCAATCCTCAGCTGCACCGCACCTACCACTACTGGCATGCCCATGTTGAAGGCATCGGGCCGGGCCAGCTGTATAGCTACCGGGTGCATGGCCCCTGGGAGCCGGCCCGAGGGCTGCGTTTCGATGCTCGCAACCTGCTGATCGACCCCTACGGCCTTGCCGTTGTGACCCCGCCCGGCTATCGGCGGCGACAGGGACGCTCAGGCGGGGAGGAAGGGTTCGCCACGGCCATGAAGAGCGTGGTGGCCGATCCCTCCTGCTACGACTGGGAAGGCGACCGCCCGCTGAGGCGGCCGCGGCGGGAGACGGTGATCTACGAACTCCACGTGCGCGGCTTCACCCGCCATCCGAGCTCGGGAGTTCCCCCGGAGCGAGCCGGCACCTACGCCGGACTGATCGAGAAGATCCCGTATCTGAAGGATCTGGGAATCACTGCGGTGGAACTCCTGCCGGTATTCGCCTTCGACACTCTGGATGCCCCGCCGGGCAAGAGCAACTACTGGGGCTATGCCCCGATCTCCCTGTTCGCTCCCCATCGCGGCTACAGCAGCCGCATCGATCCACTCGGTCCCCTCGATGAATTCCGGGATCTGGTGAAGGCGCTTCACCGGGCCGGCATCGAGGTGATCCTCGACGTGGTGTTCAACCACACCGCCGAAGGGGATGAGCGTGGCCCCAGCTTCTGTTTTCGGGGATTGGCCAACGAGGCCTACTACCTCCTCGATGTCGACCGTTCCCGCTATGCCAACTACAGCGGCACAGGCAACACGCTCAACGCCAACCATCCGATTGTGCGCCGGATGGTGCGCCACAGCCTTCGCTACTGGGTGCAGCACATGCATGTGGATGGCTTCCGCTTCGACCTCGCTTCGGTGCTGGCCCGCGATGAGCGGGGCCAGCCGATGCCGCTTCCCCCCCTGCTGTGGGACATCGAAACCGATCCGCTGCTCGCCGGAACAAAGCTGATCGCTGAGGCCTGGGATGCGGCTGGCCTTTACCAGGTGGGCAGTTTCATCGGTGACAGCTGGCAGGAATGGAACGGACACTTCCGTGACGATGTGCGGCGCTTCCTCAAGAGCGATGCCGGGATGGTGCCCCGGGCGGCGCTGCGGGCGCTCGGCAGTCCGGACATCTACGGCCATGAGGAGCGGGAGGCGGAACAGAGCGTGAACTTCATCACCTGCCATGACGGCTTCACGCTGGCCGATCTGGTGTCTTACAACGCCAAGCACAACCAGGCCAACGGTGAGGACAACCGCGACGGCTCCAACGACAACGCCAGCTGGAACTGTGGCGTGGAAGGTCCCAGTAATGACCCTGCGGTGCTTGCCCTCCGCCAACGGCAGATGCGCAACTGCCTGGCGTTCCTGCTGATCTCCATCGGCACCCCCATGCTCTCGATGGGGGACGAGGTGGCATGCAGTCAGCAGGGCAACAACAACCCCTACTGCCAGGACAACGAACTCACCTGGTTCGACTGGGATCTCTGCACGCAAAATGCCGACCTGCTGCGCTTCGTGAAGCACCTCATCGCCCAGCGCCTGAGCCCCCGCCAGGGCAGTGCCGATCACGAGTTGCCCAGTCTCAACGAACTGCTGCAGAGCCGGCAGATCGAATGGCACGGCGTGACGCTGCATCAACCGGACTGGAGCGTTGACTCCCGCTCCTTCGCCATCACCGTGACCGGCGAGGAGATCGGCATCCGGCTCCACGTGATGGCTAATGCGTTCTGGGAGCCGCTCGATTTTGAGCTGCCCGTCGCCAACGGATCGGGAAGCCACTGGCGTCGGTGGATCGATACCGCTCTGCCCCCCCCGCACGACATCACCGAGAGTTGGGTAGACAGCCCTCCCGTGACCACAACTCTTTACCGCGTCGGCAGCCGGTCCCTGGTGGTGCTGGTGGTTCAGCTGTCATGACCACCTCTGCGCGATATCTGAGGCCCTGGGCTGCGCGGAGCCACTCCACCGCCATCGCGCAGAAGCTGGAAGTGGGTGCCGTTTCTTCACCATCTCCCCAGTGACGGCGCCATGGTCCTGGTCTTTGGTCTTGCTGTTCTTAGCCCTGGAGAACAGCTCACTGGCGCCCTCCAGCAGCTGCTTCTTCCACTGGCTTAGCTGGATCGGGTGGATGGCCTAATCTGCAGCGATCTCCTCCTGGGGTGGCCTGTTTCCCCTGTTCAACGTGGCCTATGGCGTGGGTAAGGCGGCCTGCGGCCGCCAGGCGGTCGCAGGCCGCCTTACCCACGCCATAGGCCACGTTGAACAGGGGAAACAGGCCACCCCAGGAGGAGATCGCTGCAGATTAGGCCATCCACCCGATCCAGCTAAG
>JAWOBH010000087.1:0-3679 GCA_046498125.1 Prochlorococcaceae cyanobacterium
CAGCGGATCGATCAGTTCGCTGAAGGCGTTGGCGGTTTCGCGGCCCACGATGAACAGCTCGAAGCGCTCCACCAGACCCGGCTTGCTGCGGTGAGCCCGGGCCAGGGGCGAATTCTCCACCGGGTAATCGAGCACGAAGGTGGGCTGCACCAGGGTGTCCTCCACGCGCTGCTCGAAGGCCTCCACCAGCAGGCGGCCCAGGGAATCGGCCAGGGCCGGCACCTCCAGCCCCTGGGCGGCCATGGCGGCGGCGGCGGCCTCGCGGCTGGCGAAGGCGTTGAAATCGAGGCCGGTGGCCTGCTCCACCAGCTCGTGCATGGTGGCCCGGCGCCAGGGAGGCGCCAGGTCGATCTCGGTGCCCTGGTAGCTGATCCGGGTGCCACCGCACACCTGCTCGCACACCGCGGCGATCAGCTCCTCGGTGAGCACCATCATGTCGGTGTAGTCCGCGTAGGCCTGGTAGATCTCCACCGAGGTGAACTCAGGGTTGTGGCGGGTGCTCACCCCCTCGTTGCGGAAGATCCGCCCCAGTTCGTACACCCGCTCGAAACCGCCCACCACCAGCCGCTTGAGGTGCAGCTCGGTGGCGATGCGCAGGGTGAGGGGCAGATCGAGGGCGTTGTGGTGGGTCTCGAAGGGACGGGCATCGGCGCCGCCGCTCACCGTCTGCAGCACCGGCGTCTCGATCTCCAGAAAGCCGCGCTCGTCCAGCCAACGGCGCATGGCGCTCACCAGCAGGGCGCGGCGGCGGAAGGTGTCGCGGGTGTGGGGCGAGACGATCAGATCCAGATAGCGCTGGCGGTAGCGCTTCTCCACATCGGCCAGGCCGTGCCACTTGTCGGGCAGGGGCTGCAGGGCCTTGGCCAGCATCTGCCAGTCGCCCACTTTCACCGACAGCTCGCCGCGATCGGTGCGCCGCAGGCTGCCGCGCACGCCGATCAGATCGCCGGCATCCACCAGGCCGGTGATCTGGGCGAAGGCACCGGGCGGCGGCGCCTCGGGATTGGCGGTCTCCAGGGCGGCCTTGTCCAGAAACAGCTGGATCGGCCCGGTCTCGTCCACCAGGGTGAAGAAGGCCAGCTTGCCCATCACCCGCCGGGTCATCACCCGGCCGGCCACGGCCACCACCACGTCGCGCTCCTGGCCGTTGGCCAGGTCGGCATGGGCGGCCTGCAGCTCGGCGGTGCGGTGGCTGGGCTCGAAGCGCAGGGCATAGGGGCCCTTGCCCAGCTCCGCCAGGGCAGCAGCCTTCTGCAGACGGGTTTCGCGCAGCTCCGACAAGGGGCGGGGAGGTTTCGGCAGGCAGCCATCCTGCAGGACAGGGGCGCTGGGGGCGCGGGCCGGGCGCGACCGGAGGCGACAGCCGGGCTTCAGCCGGCCGCCACCATGCCACCGTCGCCGAAACGCTGGGAGGCGTAGCCCGTGCCACGCACCGTGAGGATCAGTTCGGGGTTGCGGGGATCGGGCTCGAGTTTGCCCCGCAGCCGGGCCACGTAGACGTCGACCACGCGCAAGTCGGCGGCGCGACGGGGCGGATAGCCCCAGAGCTGCTCGAGGATCTCGGCCCGGGGCACCACGCGGCCGGGCTCGCGGAACAGCAGTTCCAGCAGGCTGAACTCGGTGTAGGTGAGGGCGATGCGGTCGCCGTTGCGGGTCACCTGGCGGCGGTTGGTGTCCACCACCAGATCGCCCACCCGCAGCACGCCGTTGCCGGTGGGCAGCTCACGCGGCTCACTGGAGGCCGAGCCCCGGCCCACCCGGCGCAGAATGGTGGCGATGCGGGCCTCCAGCTCCTTGGGGCTGAACGGCTTGGGCAGGTAGTCGTCAGCTCCCAGATCCAGGCCCGACACCCGCTCGGCGATGGTGTCGAGGGCCGAGAGAAAGATGATCGGCACACAGGATTCAGCCCGCAACCGGCGGCAGACCGCGAAGCCGTCGAGTTTGGGCATCATCACGTCGAGCACCACCACATCGGGCTGCTCCTGGTGAAACAGGCTGATCGCCTCTTCCCCGTCCTCAGCGCACACCACCCGGTAGCCGGCCAGCTGCAGGCGCATCAGCAGGACCCGGCGCACGGCCGCTTCATCGTCCACCACGAGCACGGTGGCCTTGGGGTCACCCGATGGGGTGGGCCTGTCCGCCGAGGGCATGGGCAAGGCACCAACGGTATGAAGTTTCGCAACCCTACCTTTCTATGGATCTCGGCTGCCCGTTCCCGCCGACACCACAGGGTGGTGTCGAGCCAGGCTTAAGGGTTTTTCAAGACCTGCGGACCTCGGCCTATCCCGGCCAGCGGGCATCGGCGTAGTGGTTCCACTCCCGCTCCGCCTCCGCCAGGGCCCGGTCGCTGTCCGCCTGGCCCAGCATCGCCCGCTGCAGCTGGGTGTACACGATCGCCTGCAGGCGCTTGATGCCAGGAATCGCCGGCACCAGCACCCGGGCGCTCCGCAGGGTGCGGGCCGAGAGCAACCGCGCCCGCTCCACCAGCTGGCTGGCCGGGTCGCCGGCGGCGGGCCGGGCCAGGGACGCCTCCAGCTGGCTGAGGGCCTGCCGCGACGAGGGCAGCACCCGGGCCTCCTCGGCGAAGGCCAGCTGGTTGGCAGCGTTGGTGAGATACAGAGCGAAGTCCACGGCCTCGGCGGCCATGGCGCTCTGGCGGGGCACCACCAGGTTCATCACCGCCACGTTGGCGGCGCCGTCCTCGCCGGTGATCGGCGGGAAGGGGGCGGTGTCGGCGGCGATGCCGGGGGCGTTGGTCTGCAGATTGCGCAGGAAGTCGGGGCCGGTGGCCACCAGGGCCAGCTCACCGGCCTGGTAGAGCTCGATGGCACGGCGGAAGCCCTGGCTCACCACTTCACGCGGCAGCAGCCCCTGGCGGTAGAGCTCGCTCCAGAACCGGAACGCCTCCCGTCCGGCGGAACTGTTGAAGGCGGCACGACGGCGCTTGTCGAGCAGCTGCACGCCCATCTGCACCAGGGTCTCCAGCAGCTCGGCGGAGTCATCCGGAACCACGGTCATGAACAGGGCATAGCGTCCGGTGCGCCGCCGCACCGTTTCGGCCCAGGCCGGCACCTCCCGCCAGCGCCGCGGCGGGGCGCTGCTGCCGGCCTCGGCCAGCAGGCGGCGGTTGGCCATGCCGATGCGGGCGGTGAGATACCAGGGAATGGCGAACTGGGCCCCGTCCTGGCCGCCCGCCTGCCAGATCGCCGGCAGGTAGCTGGCGGCGGCCTCCGCGCTCACCAGGGGCGCCAGATCCAGCAAGCCGCCCTTGCTGGCCAGATTGGCGGCGAAGGGGGGATTGAGGTTCACCAGATCGGGGGCGGTGCGGGCGAACACCGAGGCCAGCAGCTTGCGCTCCACCGACCCCCAGGGCACATCGGTCCAGCGCACCCGCTCGGCCGGGTGGTCGCGCTCCCAGGAGGCGATGACACCCCCCAGGTAGTCATTGAAGCGGGGGGCCAGATCGAGGGTCCAGAGGTTGAGCTCGCGGCGGCCATCGCCCCGCCCCCCGGGCCGGCCGCAGGCCGCCAGGCCCGCCGATCCGCCTGCCAGGGCCAGCAGGCACAGCACCCCCCGGCGCGGCATCAGCGGGCCTGGCGGCCTGCGGCCGGCCCGGGGGGCGGGGCGATGGCCGCCGCGAGCTCAACCTCTGGACCCTCGATCTGGCCCCCCGCTTCAA
>JAWOBH010000105.1:0-6784 GCA_046498125.1 Prochlorococcaceae cyanobacterium
AGCCGGCCGCGGCCGAACTGCAGACCCTGGGCTGCGAGGAAGTGGCGGCGGGCCGCCGGGCCGTGGACTTCCGCACCGATCTGGCCGGCTACTGCCGCCTGCACCTGCAGGCCCGCCTGCCCTTCCGGCTGCTGCGTGAAGTGGCCCGCTTCCCGTGCCGCAGCCGCCAGGAGCTCCATGCCGGCGTGCAGGCGGCGATCCTGGGGCTGCCCGACTGGCAGCAGTGGCTGGAGCCGGAGGCCCGCCTGCGGGTGGATGCCAGCGGCTCGGCCCCGGGCCTGAGCCACAGCCACTACAGCGCCCTGGAGGTGAAGAACGCCCTGGTGGACCTGCAGCGCCAGCACTTCGGCAGCCGTTCCTCGGTGGATCTGGACGACCCCGACCGCTCCTTCCACCTGCACCTGGGCGGCGGCGAGGCGGTGCTCAGCCTCGATGGCAGCGGCGCCAGCCTGCACCGCCGCGGCTACCGCGCCGCCATGGGTCTGGCGCCCCTGAAGGAAAACCTGGCCGCCGGCCTGATCGTCCTCAGCGGCTGGGATGGCTCGCTGCCCCTGGCCGATCCCCTCTGCGGCTCCGGCACCCTGCTGATCGAGGCCGCCCTCCTGGTCCTGGGCCGGGCGCCGGGTCTGGGGCGCCACTTCGCCCTCGAGCGCTGGCCCGACGTCGATGCCGCCCTCTGGCAGCAGGAGCTGGAGGCGGCCCGGGCCCTGGCCCGCGATCGGCTGGCCGATGGCCGGCCCCTGGCGCCGCTGGTGGGTCTGGAGCAGAACCCCGGGGTGCTGGAGCAGGCCCGCCAGAACGCCGCCGCCGCCGGGGTGGCCCCCTGGATCGAGCTGCAGCAGGGCGACTGCCGCGACTTCCAGCCGCCCCCCGGCCCCGGCGTGCTGGTGTGCAACCCGCCCTACGGCGAGCGCCTCGGCGAGCCGGACGAGCTGGAAGCGCTCTACGCCGATCTGGGGGCGATGGTGAAGGAGCGCTGCTCCGGCTGGACGCTCTGGCTGCTGAGCGGCAACCCGGAGCTCACGGGCGCCCTGCGGATGAAGGCCAGCCGCCGCATCCCCATCAGCAACGGCGGCATCGACTGCCGCTGGCTGCGCTACGAGATCCGCTGACCCTCACCGGCCCAGCAGGGCGCGGGTGGTCTTGCTGATGCCGGCGGTGGTCTGGGGCAGGTAGGGGCCCTTGGTGAGCTGGCCGCCGATGCGCAGGAACAGACCCGCCAGCGCCAGGTTGAGGGCCGCCAGGGCCAGGGCGCTCTGGATCCAGGTCCAGCCGAGCGCACCGGGCAGCCAGAGCAGCAGCGCCACCTCAGCGGCGATCAGGGCCAGCAGCAGCAGCACCAGCCCACCGATGAGCAGCAGGGCGCCGCTGATCAGCCGGCTCTTTTCCCGGTCGGCCTCCTGCAGGGCGATGCGCACGTGCAGGTCCATCACCGAGGTGACCAGGGAGCCCACCCGGCCCATCGCCCCCCGGGCCGCCACCTCGCGCCCGGAGCTGCGCTCGCGGCGCCCCTCGCCGTTGCCGGCCGGCCCGCTCATGCCGACCGCCTCCCGGAGGTGAGCAGCATGCCCAGCAGCACGCCCACGCCGGCGGCGATGCCGATGGCCATCAGCGGCCGCTCCCGCACCGGCTTCTCGATACGCGGCCGCAGGGTGGCGTTGAGCTCATCGAGGAGCCCCTCGAGCTGCTGCTCCAGGGGCTCGAGGGTCTCGGCCAGGCGGTGAGTGTGATCGCCGGCCACATCGGCAAGCTCCAGCAGCTGCCGGCGCACAACCGTGGCGGTGCGGCCGCTCTGTTCGGCGATCACGTGGGTCACATCATCGAAACTCCCGCGCGTGGCCTCAAGCGTGTGGCGGGCCACCTCCGGCCACTGCCGCTGGATGCGGGGCAGCAGGCTGTCGAAGCGCTCGCGGAAGCCATCGGCCAGGGCCTGGGCCACCCAGCTATCGCCCCGCGGGGAGGAGCCGCCTCCGGCATCAGCGGAGCTCCCATCCTGTGAGCCGGCCTCCATGGCCTCGCTGTCGGGGGTGCTGCTGTCGGGGGCGCTGTGGTCTGGGGCGCGTTGCTCTGGGGCGCGTGGATCGTCTGTCATGGCTCGCGGTCTGGCCGGCTGCTGGTCGGCCCACCCGCTGGGGCGCCGGCCTGACGTCAACCTAGGCAGAGCCTTGAGCTTGCGAAACCCTCCGCTACATTTCAGCTGCTCGGCGCACGGGCCTGTTGGTACACATCAATCAGGTTTCGCTGCACCAGTTCAAGTCGTTCGGCGGATCGATGACGATCCCGCTCGACAACGGCTTCACCGTGGTCACCGGCCCCAACGGCTCCGGCAAGAGCAACATCCTCGACGCGGTGCTGTTCTGCCTGGGCCTGGCCAGCAGCCGGGGCATGCGCGCCGAGCGGCTGCCCGACCTGATCAACAGCGCCATGCAGCGGGCCGGGCGGGCGGCCGAAACCGTGGTGAGCGTGCGCTTCGACCTGCGCGACTGGCACCCCGATGACGCCGAAGCCGGCCTGGAGGCGCCGGAGGAGGGACCCTGGATCCACCCCGGCCAGCAGGAGTGGACCGTGAGCCGGCGCCTGCGGGTGGCCCCCGGCGGCACCTATGCCAGCAGCTTCAGCGCCGACGGCGTGCCCTGCAACCTGCAGCAGCTGCAGACCCAGCTTCGCCGCCTGCGGGTGGATCCCGAGGGCAGCAACGTGGTGATGCAGGGCGACGTCACCCGGATCGTGTCGATGGGTGCCCGCGACCGGCGCGCCATCATTGATGAACTGGCCGGCGTGGCCCTGTTCGACACCCGCATCGAGCAGAGCCGGGGCAAGCTGGAGGAGGTGCAGGAGCGCCAGGAGCGCTGCACGATCGTGCAGCAGGAACTGCTGGCCGCCCGCCAGAAGCTGGAGCGCGACTGCGCCAAGGCCCGCACCTACCAGGAGCTGCGCTCTCGCCTGCAGGAGGGCCGGCGCCAGGAACAGGTGCTCGGCTTCGAGGCCGCCCGCGCGGGCCTGCGTCAGCTCGAGACCCGCCAGCAGGGCCTGCTCAGCCGCCAGCAGAGCGAGCGGGAGGCGATCGCCGCCGCCGAGCAGGCCCTCGCCGCCGCAACGGGCGCCCTCGAGGAGCTGCAGGCCCAGGTGAAGGCCCTGGGGGAAGACCAGCTGCTGGCCGTGCAGGCGGAGCTGGCCGGACTGGAGGCCGGGGCGCGGGAACTGGCCCGCCAGGCCGAACGCCACCAGCAGCAGGCCGAAGCCCTGCAGCAGCAGCGCCAGCAGCTGGGCGATCGCCAGGGGGAGCTGCGCCACCAGCAGCACAGCCTGGAGGCCGGTGACGATGGGGCCGACCTCGAGGCCGCCGAGGCGGCCTGCCGCAGTGCCGAGGCCGCCGTGGAGCTCTCCCGCCGGCGGCTCGGGGAGGTGGCAGGCCGCTCCGGCAGCTGGCTGGAGGAGCAACAGCGGCGCAGCCAGCAACGCCAGCAGCTCAGCCAGCGGATCGGACCGCTGGAGGCCGAACGCCAGCAGTTGCAGGAACGCTGCCGCCAGAACGACAGCCGCTGCGGCGAGCTCGACGCCGAGCAGCACCAGGAGGCCCAGGCCCTGGGCCAGGCGCAGCAGCAGCTGGAGGCCCTCGAGCGCGAGCTGCAGCAGCTCGGCCAGCGCAGCAGCAGCGGCCAGGGCCAGGTGCAGGAGCTGGCCGAGGCCCTGGCCCTGCAGCAGCGCACCCGCAGCCGGCTGGAGCAGGAGCAGGCCCAGCTGGAGAAGGAGATCACCCGCCTCGACAGCCGCCGTGACACCCTCCAGGAAAGCCGCGGCACCGGCGCCCTGCGGGTGCTGCTGGAGGCCGGTCTGGAGGGCATCCATGGGCCGGTGGCCCAGCTGGGCGAGGTGGAGGAGCGCTTCCGCCTGGCCCTGGAGGTGGCCGCCGGCGCCCGCCTGGGCCAGGTGGTGGTGGACGACGACGGCATCGCCGCCCGGGCGATCGAGCTGCTGCGCCAGCGCCGTGCCGGCCGGCTCACCTTCCTGCCGCTGAACAAGATCCGCGGCGGCTCCGGCTCCAGCGCCGCCGGCGCGGCCGCCCTGCAGCGGGGGGGCATGGCCGGCGGCGGCAGCGGACGGCTGGGGCGGGCCATCGATCTGGTGCAGCACGAACCCGTCTATGGGGAGGTGTTCCGCTACGTGTTCGGCGACACGCTGGTGTTCAGCGACCTCAGCAGCGCCCGCCGCGAGCTCGGCCGCTGCCGGGCCGTGACCCTCGATGGCGAGCTGCTGGAGCGCAGTGGCGCCATGACCGGCGGCAGCCTGCAGCAGCGCGGCGGCCAGCTGAGCTTCGGCAGCAGCCAGGACGGTGATGAGGCCGCACCCCTGCGCCGCCGGCTGCTGGAACTGGGCGAGGGCCTGGTGGCCTGCCGCCGCCGGGAGGCGGAGCTGGCCCAGCAGCTGGACACCCTGCGGCCCGAACTCAGCGGCCAGCAGCAGCGCCGCGCGGCTCTGGAGGCCGAATGCGCCAGCGCCCGGCGCGGCCTCGCCCCGCGGCTGCAGCAGCAGGAGCAGCGCCGCCAGCGGCTGGAGCTGCTGCGGCAGGCCCTGGCGGCCGGCCAGCAGCGCCTGCAGGCGCTGGCGGCCGAACTGGAGCCGCTGCAGCACCAGCTGCGCGATCTTCAGCAGGCCGAGGCCAGCGCCCAGGACTCCGGCGATGCCGCCCGCTGGCAGGGCCTGCAGCACGACCTGGAGGCCGCCGATCAAACCCTGGCAGCGGCCCGCCAGCAGCGCGACCACCTGCTCGCCGCCCGCCGCGAGCGGGCCCTGGCGGGCGAGCGCCTGCGCCAGCAGATGGACGCGCTGGGGGCCGAGGAGCAGCGGCTGGTGGCCGCGGTGCAGGCCCTGGTGGAGGAGCGCCGGCAGTGGAAGACGCGGCAGCAGGCGGAGCTGGAGCAGCGCCAGGCCCTGGAGTCGCGACAGAGCGAGCTGCAGACCCGCTTCGGCGAACGGCGGCGGGAACGGGATGCCGCCGAGGCCGCCCTGGCCGCCCAGCGCCAGCAGCTGCAGCAGCGGCAGTGGGAGCTGCAGCGCCTGGGGGAGGAACTGGAGTCGCTGGCGGAGCAGCAGCGCAGCGAGGCCCTGCGCCTGGAGCAGCTGCGGCGCGAGCTCCCCGATCCGCTGCCCGAGCTCCCCGAGGACGTGCGCGCCGCCGGGCTGGAGGCCCTGCGGGCCGAGCTGCGCAGCCTGCAGGGCCGGATGGAGGCCCTCGAGCCGGTGAACATGCTGGCCCTCGAGGAACTCGAGCAACTGGAGGGGCGCCTGGCCGAGCTGGAGCAGCGGCTGGCGGTGCTCAGCCAGGAGCGCCAGGAGCTGCTGCTGCGCATCGAAACCGTGGCCACCCTGCGCCAGGAGGCCTTCATGGAGGCCTTCACCGCGGTGGACGGCCATTTCCGCACGATCTTCGCCGAGCTCTCCGATGGTGAGGGCTATCTGCAGCTGGAGACTCCCGAGGCGCCCCTGGAGGGCGGCCTCACGCTGGTGGCCCATCCCAAGGGCAAGGCGGTGCGCCGGCTCAATGCCATGAGTGGCGGCGAGAAGTCGCTCACGGCCCTGAGTTTCCTGTTCGCCCTGCAGCGCTTCCGGCCCTCGCCCTTCTATGCCTTCGACGAGGTGGACAGCTTCCTCGACGGGGTGAACGTGGAGCGCCTGGCCGGGCTGATCGCCCGTCAGGCCCACCAGGCCCAGTTCATGGTGGTGAGCCACCGGCGGCCGATGATCGCCGCCGCCACCCGCACCATCGGCGTCACCCAGGCCCGCGGCGCCCACACGCAGGTGGTGGGTTTACCGCCGGCCGCGTAACCGTTTGCCTTGGGGGAGAATGCGCCCATGACCAGCACTCCGCCCGGGGGCGATCGGCTCGCCCAGACCAGTGATCCCCTGGCCGATCCCCCCAGCGATCGGCTCTGGCTGCGCTCGGAGCTGATGGGCACCCAGGTGATCACCCGCGACAGCGGCCGGCGCCTCGGTGTGGTGGGCGAGGTGGTGGTGGACATCGACCGCCGGGAGGTGGTGGCCCTGGGCCTGCGCGACAACCCCCTCACCCGCTTTCTGCCGGGCCTGCCCCGCTGGATGCCCCTCGACCGCATCCGCCAGGTGGGAGATGTGATCCTCGTCGACTCCGCCGATTCCCTGGCCGAAGCCTTCAACCCCGACCGCTACAGCAGGGTGATCAACTGCCAGGTGGTCACCGAGGCGGGGGAACAGCTGGGCAAGGTGCTGGGCTTCAGCTTCGACATCGAAACCGGCGAGCTCACCACCCTGGTGCTCGCCGCCCTGGGTGTGCCGCTGCTGGGCGAGGGGGTGCTGAGCACCTGGGAGCTGCCGGTGGAGGAGATCGTCAGCAGCGGCAGCGACCGGATCATCGTCTACGAGGGGGCCGAGGAGAAGCTCAAGCAGCTCGGCAGTGGCCTGCTGGAGAAGCTGGGCATCGGCGGCCCCAGCTGGGAGCAGGAGGAGCGCGCGCGCTACCGCGGCTCGATGGTGCCGGTGGAGAACCAGCTGGCCGCCGGTCTGCCGGCCGCCCAACCGGAGCAGCGCCGTATCCAGCCCGCCAGCGCGAGTGCCTTCGAGCCCGAGGACGACTACGACTATGTGGAGGTGGAGGAGCGCCGCCAGCGGGAGCCCCTGCGCCAGCGCCGCTACCTCGATGAGGACGAGGCGCCCCGCGAGCAGGCCTACCGCCGCGACCTGGCTGAACCCAGGCGCGAGCTCAGCGACCCCAGGCGTGGCATCGGCGAACCCCTGGAGGAGGAGCCGA
>JAWOBH010000137.1:0-2817 GCA_046498125.1 Prochlorococcaceae cyanobacterium
CCGCCGTTTCCCCGCAGGATGAGCTTCTCCGCCCACAGGGCTCGCAAACGCTTCGGCCAGCACTGGCTGGTGGATCAGACGGTGCTGGACCGGATCGTGGCGGCGGCCGAGCTGCAGGGCGGCGAGCGCGTGCTGGAGATCGGTCCCGGCCGTGGTGCCCTCAGCGAGCGCCTCCTGCGCACCCCGGCCGCCGCCGTCCTTGCGGTGGAGCTGGATCGGGATCTGCTGGCCGGCTTGCGGCAACGTTTCGGCGCCGATCCTCGCTTTTCTCTGCTGGCCGGTGATGCCCTTGAGGTGGAGCTGCCCGCCGCCGACAAGGTGGTGGCCAACATCCCCTACAACATCACCGGACCTTTGCTGGAGCGGCTGCTGGGCCGTCTCGACCGGCCGGTGACGCCGCCCTACCGACGCCTGGTGCTGCTGCTGCAGCAGGAGGTGGCCCAGCGCATCCACGCGGCGCCGGGCAGCAGCGCCTACTCCGCCCTGAGCGTGCGCCTGCAGCTGCTGGCCAACTGCCGGGCGGTGTGTGCCGTGCCGCCCCGCTGTTTTCAACCATCGCCGAAGGTGCAGTCGGAGGTGATCTGTCTCGATCCGCTGTCGGAGAACGAGCGTCTCGATCCCCCTCTGGCCCGGCGGCTGGAGCAGTTGCTGCGGCGCTGCTTCTCCGCCCGGCGCAAGATGCTGCGCAACAGCCTGGGGGGCCTGCTGCCCGTTGAGCAGCTGGCCGAACTGGCCGCCGCGGCGGGCATCGGCCTGCAGCAGCGCCCCCAGGAGCTGACCCCGGCGGCCTGGGTGGCCCTGGCGGCGGGCTTGAATCGCAGCGTCTCCGATCCGCCGGCCAGCGATGCATGAACTGAGGGTGGAGGCTCCGGCCAAGGTGAACCTTCACCTCGAGGTGCTGGGCCTGCGGGGTGATGGCTTCCACGAGCTGGCCATGGTGATGCAGAGCATCGATCTGCTGGATGAGTTGCAGCTGGGGCCCAGCGCCGATGGCACCATCAGCCTGAGCTGCGATCAGCCGGGGTTGCCCACCGATGGCAGCAACCTGATCGTGAAAGCGGCCGAGCTGCTCAAGGTGCGCGCCGCTCTGCCGGAGCTCGGTGCCCGGATCACGCTCAGCAAGCGCATCCCCGTGGGTGCCGGCCTGGCGGGGGGCTCCAGCGATGCCGCCGCCGCCCTGGTGGGCCTCAACGCCCTCTGGGGTCTGGGCTTCAGCGTCCCGGAGCTGCAGACCATGGCGGCCCGCCTGGGCTCCGATGTGCCCTTCTGCCTGCCTGGTGGCACCCAGCTCTGCTTCGGTCGCGGCGAGCGTCTGGAGGCCCTGCCCTCCCCAGGCGTCCCACCCCTGGCATTGCTGCTGATCAAGCACGCCGGCACCAGCGTCAGCACCCCCTGGGCCTACGGCCGCTGCCGTGAGCAGCGGGGCCGCAGCTATCTGGCCGGCGAGGAGGCCTTCGAACGCCGCCGCGAGGCCCTGCGCCGCGGCACCTTGGTTCAGGCCCTTCGCCAGGGGGGAGCTCTGCCGCCCCTGCGCAACGACCTGCAGTCCGTGCTGGAGCCGGAGCTGCCCACCGTGCGGGAGGGGCTGGCCCTGTTGCGGCGTTTGTCGGGCACGCTGGCGGTGGCGATGAGCGGATCGGGCCCCAGCCTGTTTGCCCTGTTCGCCGACCGGGAGCAGGCGCTGGCCGCCCAGGCCGATCTCAGGCCGGAGCTGGAGAGCGCCGGATTCTGCAGCTGGGCCTGTGCTTTCCGCGCCCGGGTGGCCATGCTGGAGTCGTGAGCGATCCCACCCCCAAGGACGGTCTCAGCACTGGCGTGGAGCCCGAGGCGGGACCGCGCAAGGGCCCCCTGAGCTTCCTCTCCGGTGCCCTCACCGCCGGCCTGTTGAGCTGGCTGTGTCTGGGACTGAGCCGGCGCATGGCGCTCTACTACGCCCTCCATCCCCCCCACTACACCTCGGCGATCGCTCAGTCGATCGCCACCGCTCTCAAGACCCTGCTGGTGGGGATGGCCTTCCTGGCCACCTTCAGCTTCGGCTTCATCGCCCTTGGGCTCAGCCTGGCCTTCCTGCGCAGTCTTGGACGGCCGCAGCCGCTGAAGCCCGATGGCAGCTGAGATAGGTTGGCCCCCTGATCCAGCTTGCTTCCGCGTGGCCGAAACGCTTCTGTTCAACGCCCTGCGCGAGGCCATCGACGAGGAGATGGCCCGCGATCCCCACGTCTGTGTGATGGGTGAGGACGTGGGCCACTACGGCGGCTCCTACAAGGTCACCAAGGACCTCTATGAGAAGTACGGCGAGTTGCGGGTGCTCGACACCCCCATCGCCGAGAACTCCTTCACCGGCATGGCGGTGGGAGCGGCCATGACCGGGCTGCGGCCGATCGTGGAGGGGATGAACATGGGCTTCCTGCTGCTGGCCTTCAACCAGATCTCCAACAACATGGGGATGCTCCGCTACACGAGCGGCGGCAACTACACGATTCCGGCCGTGGTGCGTGGGCCCGGTGGCGTGGGCCGGCAGCTGGGCGCCGAGCACAGCCAGCGCCTGGAGGCCTACTTCCACGCCGTGCCCGGCATCAAGATCGTGGCGGTGAGCACGCCCACCAATGCCAAGGGCCTGATGAAGGCCGCCATCCGGGACAACAACCCGGTGCTGTTCTTCGAGCACGTGCTGCTCTACAACCTCAGCGAGCAGCTGCCTGAGGGCGACTACATCTGTGCCCTCGACCAGGCCGAGGTGGTGCGTGGAGGAACGGACGTGACGATCCTCACCTACTCGCGCATGCGCCACCACTGCCTCAAGGCGGTGGAGCAGCT
>JAWOBH010000156.1:0-11147 GCA_046498125.1 Prochlorococcaceae cyanobacterium
CAGCAGATCGACCGCGCCCTGCAGGGGGGCCAGGATCCAGAGGCTCTACCCGCCCCGGTGGCCGAGGCCCCTGCAACGCCCGACGACGAGCTGCCACGGTCTGAGCCCGAGCCGTCCCGCCAGGGATCCGCATCCAGCAAAAGCCCAGTGCTCCTGCTGCTGGTGTCCGCTCTCACGGCCCTGGCGGTGGCCGCTGGGGTGGCCGCCTTCGGGCTGTGGAACCGTGCTCGCTCCCCCCAGCTCAGCGCGCCTCCCCCGCCCGATGCTGAGGCTCCAACGTCCGAGCCGGTGGCCGACCAGCCGGAGAGCGCCGAGGTTGCCCCTCCCCTCGGGCCCGGCAGCCTGCGCCTGCGCGCCCAGGGCGGATGTTGGGTGGAGGTACAGACTCTCGAAGGTCGGCGAGTGTTCATGGGCACCCTGGAGGAGGGAGACGAACGCCACCTCGATCTGGGCAAAGGGCTGCGGCTGCTGGCTGGTCGTCCGGATCTGCTGGAGTTGGCCATCGGCACGGAGCCTTACAGCACCCTGGGCTCCATCGAGCAGATTGACTGGATCACCCTCCGCCCCCCGGCAGATCCGGAGGCCGCGTCGTAACGTCGCGCAGTGCTCGCTGCAAACCCGATGAGTGGCGCGGGCGTCTGCTCCCTGGAACCCCGGCCTGAATGACGCCACCGGTCCTGGTGACCGGCGCCGCCGGCTTCATCGGCGCCGCCGTCTGCCGGCGCCTGCTGCAGCAGGGCGAACGGGTGCTCGGCGTTGACAACCTCAGCCCCTACTACGACCCCGCTCTCAAGCGGGCCCGGCTGGAGCGGATTGCCACCGCTGGGAGCGGCTGGCAATTTCACGCCCTCGACATCACCGATGCCCCGGCCGTGGCGGAGCTGGTCGCGCGGGAGCGGCCAGGCCGCGTGATCCACCTGGCGGCCCAGGCCGGCGTGCGCCACTCGATCGACAATCCGGCCGCCTACATCCAGGCCAACCTGGTGGGTTTCGCCACCATCCTCGAGGTCTGCCGCCACCACGGCGTGGGCCATCTGGTGTATGGCTCCAGCAGCTCGGTGTATGGCGGCAATACCAACCTGCCCTTCAACGAGCGCCAGCCGGTGAACCACCCGGTGAGCCTCTACGCGGCCACCAAGAAGGCCAACGAGCTGATGGCCCACAGCTACAGCCACCTCTATGGCCTGGCGGCCACCGGCCTGCGCTTCTTCACCGTGTACGGCCCCTGGGGCCGGCCGGACATGGCGCCGATGCTGTTCGCCCGCGCGATCCTGGCCGGCGAGCCGATCAAGGTGTTCAATCACGGCCGCATGCGGCGTGACTTCACCTACATCGACGATGTGGTGGAGGGGGTGATCCGCTGCCTCCACAAACCGGCCACGGCTGATCCGGCCTTCGATGCCGCCGCGCCCGACCCGGCCACCAGCTGGGCTCCCCATCGCCTGTTCAATCTGGGTAACAGCCAGCCGGTGGACCTGCTGCGGTTCATCGGCATCCTCGAGCGGGCCCTCGGCTGTGAGGCGATCAAGACCCTGCTGCCCATGCAGTCCGGCGATGTGGAGGCCACCGCCGCGGACACCGCCCTGCTGGAGGCCTGGGTGGGCTTCCGGCCATCCACCCCGCTGGAAGAGGGGGTGGAGCGCTTCGCGGCCTGGTATCTGGATCACTACAGCGGGCAAAATGCTGGCATTGGCACTAGGTCGTGTAAACGATTGGCCTGGACAAGGGAGTAAACTAATCTGGCAAATCCAGGGAGTGCCGGCGGATGGTCCGTTATGCCAGCGTCAGTCAGCATTCCGAGGAGGATTGCGGTGCTGCATGTATTGCAACCGTGGCGATGCAGTACGGCAAACGGTTGCCAAATCCTCGGATTCGGGAATTGGTTGGCACAGCTACTGAAGGCACCAGCCTGCTGGGGCTGCGCCGCGGCGCCGATGCCGTGGGCTTCCATGCCCGAGCCGTGCGTGCCGACGCGGAGCTGCTCGATCAGCTCGACGCGGTGCCCCTGCCGGCCATCCTGCACTGGATGGGCAACCACTGGGTGGTGCTGCATCGGCGCCAGGGTGATCGCTTTCTGATCGCCGATCCGGCTGTGGGCTTGCGCTGGCTGCGACGCCCTGAGCTGCTGGCGGGCTGGAGCAACGGCGTGATGCTGCTGCTGGAGCCTGACCTCAACCGCCTCAGTGCCCAGGAGGAGGCCCCCCGGGCGCCCTTCCTCCGCTTCCTGCGCCTGGCCCTGCCCTACCGAGGCCTGCTCCTGCAGGCCCTGGCCATCAATGCCCTGATCGGCCTGCTGGCACTGGGCATGCCACTGCTGATGCAGTTGCTCACCGACGACGTGCTCGTGCGGCGTGACACCCAGCTGCTCACCACGCTGGGCATCGGCATGTTGCTGCTGTTCCTGTTTCGCAACCTCATCTCCCTGCTGCAGGGCCATCTGGTGGGGCACTTCGCCCAGCGGCTGCAGCTGGGGATGCTCCTGGAGTACGGCCACAAGCTGCTGCGGCTTCCGATGACCTACTTCGACAGCCACCGCAGCGGTGAGGTGGTGAGCCGCATCGGCGATGTGAGCATGATCAACGGCCTGATCGGTGATGTGGTGCTGGGTCTGCCCAGCCAGCTGTTCATCGCCGCCGTGTCGCTGGCGCTGATGCTGGCCTACAGCCCCGCCCTCACCGCGGCTTCCCTGCTGGCGTTCGTGCTGGTGGTGGGTGCCAATCTGGTGTTCCTGCCGGCCCTGCGCCAGAAAACCCGCCGGCTGATTGTGGAATCGGCGGAGAACCAGGGCTTTCTGGTGGAGGCCTTCCGGGGCGCCCAGGTGCTCAAGACCACCGAGGCCACTCCCCAGATATGGGACGAATACCAGAGCAATGTCGGCACCCTCTCCCATCTGCGCTGGAACACCTTGCAGTTGTCGCTGTTCAGTTCCACCACCACCAGCCTGCTCTCGAGCGTCACCACCCTGGCCCTGCTCTGGTACGGCAGCAGCTTCGTGATCGCCGGCCGGCTGAGCATCGGCCAGCTCTTGGCCTTTAACGGTATGGGTATCAATGTGCTGGGGTTCCTGGCCGCCCTGGTGGCCTTCGCCAGCGACTTCATCACCGCCCAGGTGGTGTTCCAGCGACTGGGGGAGGTGCTCGACGGCAGCGTGGAGGATCCCCGGGCGATGGAGAAGCCCTGGGTGGCCCTGCCCCTGGGGTGTGAGATCCGCTGCGAAAAACTCCGCTTTCATCACGCCGGCCGGGTGGAGCTGCTGGACGACTTCAGCCTCACGATTCCGGGCGGGCGGATCACGGCGCTGATCGGTGAATCGGGCTGCGGCAAGAGCACGCTGGTGAAGCTGCTGGCGGGGCTTTATCCGCCCCAGAAGGGAACGATTCACTACGGCCCCTATGGCCTCAAGGACATCTCCCTGGAATGCCTGCGCCACCAGGTGGCGCTGATCCCCCAGGATCCCCAGTTCTTCAACCGCACCATTCTGGAGAACTTCCGACTCACCTATCCCGACGCCAGCTTCGATCAGGTGGTGGCGGCCTGCGAGGTGGCCCTGGCCGATGAGTTCATCCGCGAGCTGCCCGATGGCTACCAGACCAGGCTGGGTGAATTTGGTGCCAATCTCTCCGGTGGCCAGCGCCAGCGTCTGGCCATCGCCCGGGCCCTCGTGGCCCGGCCCCCGGTGCTGATCCTCGATGAATCCACCGCCGCCCTCGATCCGGTGCTGGAGAGACGGCTGCTCGAGAACCTGCTGCCGCTGCGTCGGGGCCTCACCACGGTGATGATCAGCCACCGGCCCAGCGTGATCCTGAGTGCCGACTGGGTTGTGTACATCGAGAACGGGGCCGTGAAATTCCAGGGCGTCCCCAGCGACCTGCACGACGTCGACACCCTCATCCCCTACCTGCTGCCGGCATGACCACCCCCACCTCCCCGAACGGCCAGCCGGACGACGGCAGCCGGATCGTTCTCCAGCCTCGCCGGCCGGAGAACGGCCTGGCCGTTCGCTCGCTGGAGTCAGGCCTGGTGCTGCGGGATGCCACTGCCGAGGAATTCCTGCCTTCTGTGCGGCCCTGGGTTCGGGCGGTGGGACTGCTGATGGTGGGCAGCTTCGTGACGGGGCTCGGGCTGCTGGCGGTGTGGCCCTATCGGGTGGTGGTGCGCGGTCCGGGGCAGATCCGCCCCAGCGGCGAGACGAGCGTGATCCATTCCCCTCTGGCGGGCCGGCTGCGCGCGCTGCGCGTGCGCAGCAACCAGACGGTGCAGCAGGGCGAGGTGATCGCCGAACTCGATCCTGCTGATCTGGAGGGCAAGCGGGACGAACTGGCGAACCGGCGGGCAGCCCTGGAGCGGCAGCAGCAGGCGCTTGTGAGACAGAGTGAAGCGTCCGGTGGCAGCCGCCCGGCAGGAGGTGGCGAAGGCCCGGGCCGCCCTCGATCTGGCGCAGACCGAATACGAGCGCTTCTCAACCCTGGTCAGCAGTGGAGCGATCGCGCCCCTGCAGCTCGCTGAGAAGCGCGCCAATCTGACGGTGGGCCAGTCCAATCTCGCCAAGGCCGAGCAGGCGGTGCAGGAGGTGATGGCCCGCCAGCAGGCGGAGCTGTCGCGGTTGGCCCAGGATTCGGCCACCGGCGCCGGCGAGTGGGCCCAGGTGGAGCGCACCCTGGCGATCACCCAGGTGCGGGCGCCGGTGAGCGGGGTGCTCTATTCCCTCTCTCTGCGCAATCCCCAGCAGGTGGTGGCCGAGGGGCAGGAACTGGCCCGGATCGCCCCCAGCGATCGGGAGCTGGTGGCCAAGGTGCTGGTGCGCTCCGAGGACATCGACAACGTCAAGACCGGCCAGAGAGCTGATCTGCGCGTCACCGGCTGCCCCTTCCCCGATTTCGGCACGCTCAAGGGGCAGGTGAGCGCGATTGCACCCGATGCCGTCACTGGCCAAGGGCAACCGTCTCCCACGGATGGGTCACTCATCGCCAAACGGGCACAAGGATCCGGGCTGTATGAAGTCACCCTCCAGACTGATGCAACGGCATTGGCTTCGGGAACCCGCCGCTGCGAGCTGAAGATGGGCATGGATGTCCGTGGAGACATCACCACACGTGTTGATACGGTTCTGTCCTTTTTGTTGCGTAAGGCGCGGCTGATCTCCGGCCAGTGAATGGTACAGATCAATCCTTTTGTTTCTGTTGATCCGTTTCCGCTCGCAGGAGTCTGGAGCAGTCATCAGTGTTTTCCCTGCCCAGAGATCGCCTGGCCTTGACTTGGATGGCGGACCTTGGCCGTGTGTCAGCGGTCTGGGGAGGCAGTCCGGTTCAGTTCAGTCCGGCGGTCCAGAGCGATCCTGCAATGACTGGATTTTGTGTCGGTTTCAAAACTGCAAGTTCCGGCTCGATCGCTCAGGCTTACCTTCGGCGCGCCCTCCTGGCTTTTTCAGAAAATGCTGTCTCCTATTTCAGATGATCACTGCGAGGCAATTCGCGGTGGGCGGCGTGTCAGCTACAAAAATCTGGCCAGCGATGGATTTTTCGGTAGCTCTGAAGATGGCCAGGTTGGAAATGGAACAATCGGCAATTCTTTCGCTGCTTTTGAGGGCCCCGATAACTTTGGTCAATTTAATGTATTCAGTGCCAATGCCGCCGTCTCTCTTTTGGGCTTCAAAAATAAAGGCGAGCTCAACCGCTCTCGCCCTGGCCTCACTGGTGCCCAGGTCAGAGCTACCAATCCGAGTAACTTCTAATCTGATTTGATCTGATGGCGCCCTTTGATTTCTGAAGGCGCCGCTACAAAGGCCCCCAGCTTCTGCGGGGCCTTTCTGTTGACGCTGCAGCTTGTCTCGCCTGGTATGAGGTTTCAGCAAGTCGCTGGATGGTGCCGGCACTATTACCGCAGCCACCCTCTCTCCCCACGCAGTCAGTGGCCCACGTTCCCTGAGAGCCGGTGGAGTGATCACATGGTCCTGAGCGCTGCTCGGCCCGGTCTCGCGGCGACAACGGCTGAGCGCTACCCCGGCTGAATGTCGCCAGGCAGACTCGTGCCCACCTGAGCGCCTCCCGTTTGTCTTCGCTGCAGAGCCTGCGCGGCATGGTCGACCTGCTGCCCGAGGTCACGGGCCTGTGGCAGCACGTGGAGGCCACCGCCCGCGAGCACTTCCGCCGCGCCGCCGTCGCCGAGATCCGCACGCCGCTGCTGGAGGTCACCGAGCTGTTCGCCCGCGGCATCGGCGAGGCCACCGACGTGGTGGGCAAGGAGATGTACACCTTCCTGGACCGCGGTGAGCGCAGCTGCACCCTGCGGCCCGAGGGCACGGCCTCGGTGGTGCGGGCCGCGATCCAGCACGGCCTGCTCAGCCAGGGGCCGCAGCGGCTCTGGTACGGGGGGCCGATGTTCCGCTATGAGCGGCCCCAGGCCGGCCGCCAGCGCCAGTTCCACCAGATCGGCCTGGAGCTGCTGGGCTTCGCCGATCCCCGCAGCGATGTGGAGGCGATCGCCATCGCCTGGGACCTGCTGGCCGACCTGGGGGTGGGCGGCCTGGCCCTGGAGCTCAACACCCTCGGCAGTCCCGACGACCGCGTCCGCTACCGAACGGAGCTGGTGGCCTGGCTGGAGGCCCACCGCGAGCAGCTCGATCCCGACTCCCAGGCCCGCATCCACGCCAACCCCCTGCGGGTGCTCGATTCCAAGAATCCCGACACCCAGGCCCTGCTGGCCGGCGCCCCCACCCTCGCCGATGCCCTCAGCGGCGAGAGCCACGAGCGCTTCGCGGCCGTGCGCCGGGGGCTGGAGGCTCTGGCCATCCCCTTCCAGCTCAACCCCCGGCTGGTGCGGGGTCTCGACTACTACAGCCACACCGCCTTCGAGATCACCAGCAGCCAGCTGGGTGCCCAGGCCACGGTGTGCGGCGGTGGCCGCTACGACGGCCTGGTGCAGCAGCTGGGCGGCGCGGCCACCCCGGCGATCGGCTGGGCCCTGGGCATGGAGCGGCTGGTGCTGCTGCTCAGTCAGACCGACTGCCCCGCCGTGGCGGCAGCCGGGCCCGACCTCTATGTGGTGAGCCGCGGAGAGCCCGCTGAGGCCCTGGCCCTGCCCCTGGCCCGCCAGTGCCGCGCCGCCGGCCTGGTGGTGGAGCTGGATGCCAGCGGGGCGGCCTTCGGCAAGCAGTTCCGCCGCGCCGACCGCTCCGGTGCCCGCTTCGCCGCCGTGATCGGCGACGCCGAGGCCGAGGCGGGACTGGTGGTGCTCAAGGACCTGCGCGGCGAGTGCCCCGAACAGCGGCTGGCCATCGCCGGGCTGGTGGACCTGCTCCTGCAGCTTCGGTCGACCCGGGAGCCGGCGTCATGACGCCCCAGCACCTGTCCACTGATGAAGGCAGCGACAGGGTTGCGGGCTGTTGACTGCCAGCGACACCCTGCCTGAGCCGCCGGCCCGGATGGGAGATCCCAACCTCGCCATCATCGCCGGTTCCGGAGTGCTGCCCCGCATGCTCTCCCGCGCCCTGGAGGCCTCCGGTCGCCCCCACCTCTGCTTCCATCCCCACGGGGTGGAGGTGGAACTCGACGAGGCGGAGGAGTTTTATTTCGAGCGCTCGATCTCCTTCTTCCGCTCCCTCGAGCGCCGGGGCGTGCGCCAGGTGGTGATGGTCGGCAAGTTCCAGCGTCCCCGGGTGCTCAACCCCCTGCGCTTCGAGGGTTCCACCCTGATGGCAGCCCCGCGCATCCTGGCCTCCCTGCGCAAGGGTGACGACGCCTCCCTGCGGGCCCTGGCCGAGATCATCGAGGAGCTTGGCCTGGAGGTGGTGGGCGTGGAGGAGGTGGCCCCCCACCTGCTGCCGGAGCCGGGTCTCTACGCCAGCCGGGTGCCCAGTGAGGCGGATCGCGCCGATGTGCAGCGCGCCGCCGACATCGTGGAGGCGATCTCGGCGGTGGATGTGGGCCAGGGGGCGGTGGTGGCCGCCGGGCTCTGCCTGGCCACCGAATCGCTGCCCGGCACCGACGCCATGCTCGAGTGGGTGGCCAGCACCCGCGAGCGGCTCCCCCCGGGCACCCGCTCCGGGGTGCTCTACAAGGCCCCCAAGACCAACCAGGACCGGCGCATGGATCTGCCGGCCATCGGACCCGTCACCGTGGCCAAGGCGGCCGAGGCGGGCCTGGCCGGCATCGCCTGGGAGGCTCGCGGTGCCCTGCTGCTCGATGCCGAGCAGACCATGGCCGATGCCGAGCGCCACGGGCTGTTTCTCTGGGCCCGGCCGGCCCTGCGCTGAGGCCCGGAAGGCCCTCAGGCTCAGCCGGCTCCGGCCCGCTCCAGGACGCCCTTGCTGCTGGGCACGGCGCCGGCCCGGCGCGGGTCGATCTCGGTGGCCATCCGCAGGGCGCGGGCGAAGGCCTTGAAGCAGGCCTCCACGATGTGGTGGGAGTTGGCCCCTGCCAGCTGGCGGATGTGCAGGGTGAGGCCGCTGTTGTTCACCACCGCCACGAAGAACTCCTTCACCAGCTCGGTGTCGTAGCTGCCGATCTTCTGCGCCGGGATGACCAGATCGAAGCTCAGGTGCGGACGGCCCGAGCAGTCGAGCGCCACCTGCACCAGGGCCTCATCCAGCGGCGCCAGGAAGTGGCCGAAGCGCTGGATGCCGCGCCGGTCGGCCAGGGCCTGGGCGAGGGCCTGGCCCATGGCGATGCCCACGTCCTCGTTGGTGTGGTGATCGTCGATGTGGGTGTCGCCGCTGGCGCTGATCTCGAGGTCCAGCAGGCCATGGCTGGCGAGCTGGTGGAGCATGTGGTCGAGGAAGGGCACGCCGGTGCCCACCTGGCAGCGGCCCGTGCCGTCGAGGTTGAGCTGCACCCGCACATCGGTTTCGCCGGTGACGCGGTGGATGTCGCCTGTGCGGGCTGGCGGGCTGGCGGTGCCGTTCTGCATGGGGACCCGTGGGGGTGGCGGCGATCAACGTCTGTTGATCATGCCGAAGCCTGATGCTGGCCGCCCCGCGGCGTCGGGCCCTGGATGTCGGGCCCTGGATGATGCCATGATGCCCGTGGCCTACGCATCATGATGCGATGCGCACCACCCTCACCATCGACGACGCCTTGCTCCGGCAGTTGCGCCAGAAGGCCCTCGACACGGGCAAGCCGTTCAAGCAGGTGGTGAACGACACCCTGCGGGCCGGTCTCACTCAGACCGCCTCCCCGCGGCGGGAGCCTTATCGCTGTCCCACGTTCTCGATCGGGGCCCTGGCTCCGGGGCTGGATCTCACCAAAGCCAATCAGCTGGCGGCGGCCCTGGAGGATGAACTCCTGATCGAGAACCTGCGGCAGGGGCGTTGATCCTGATCGACACCAATCTCTGGCTCTACGCCACACTGCAGGAGAGTCGCCGGCACAGCCAGGCCAAGGCCTGGTTGGAGGCCACGCTCAACGGCAATGGGGCGATTGCCCTGCCCTGGAGTGTGGCGTTGGCCGTGCTGCGGATCAGCACCCAGAGCCGGCTGATGGTGCAGCCCCTCAGTCCTGCCCAGGCCCTGGAGCTGGTGGAGGGCTGGCTGGGGCATCCACTGGTGGAGGTGCTGCAGCCGGGCCCGAGTCACTGGAGTGTGCTGCGTCTGCTGATCCAGGAGGCCGGCACGGCCGGCAATCTCACCAGCGATGCCCATCTGGCCGCCCTGGCCATCGAGCACGACTGCACGCTCTGCTCAGCTGACAACGACTTCCGCCGCTTCCCGGGCCTGCGCTTCCGCAACCCGCTCGCCTGAGCGGCCCGGGCTCACATGCCCGTGATGCAGTAGCCGGCATCCACATAGAGCACCTGGCCGGTGATGCCGGAGGCCAGCGGGCTGGCCAGGAAGGCCGCGGTGCCGCCCACTTCCTCCTGGGTCACGGTGCGGCGCAGGGGGGCCTTCTCCTCCACGTTGTGGATCATGTCGAGGATGCCGCCGATGGCACTGCTCGCCAGGGTGCGGATCGGCCCGGCGCTGATCGCATTCACGCGCACCTGCTTCTCCGGACCCAGCTCGGCGGCCAGATAGCGCACCGAGGCCTCCAGGGCCGCCTTGGCCACCCCCATCACGTTGTAGTTGGGGATCGCCCGCTCGGCCCCCAGATAGGTGAGCGTGATCACGCTGCCGCCGGGATTAAACAGGGGCTTGGCATGGCGGCACAGGGGCGCCAGCGAGTAGGCGCTCACCTCCAGGGCCCGGGCGAAGCCCTCGGGGCTGATGGCGGAGTAGTCGCCGATCAGCTCCTCCTTGCCGGCGAAGGCCAGGCAGTGCACCAGCACGTCGATCGAGCCCCACTGCTCGGCCACCTTGCTGAACACCGTCTCGATCTGGGTCGGCTCCTGCACGTTCAGGGGCTCGAACAGCGAGGGATTCAGCGGCGCGGTGAGATCGCGCACCTTGCCCTCGAAGCGTCCCTTCTCATCCGGCAGGTAGGTGACCCCCAGCTCGCAGCCGGCCGCATGCAGCTGCTGGGCGATGCCCCAGGCGATCGACTTGTTATTGGCGATGCCGGTGACCAGGGCCTTCTTGCCGCGCAGATCGAGGAGCATGGGGAGCCTGTTGCGATCGGGTGATTCTCCCCCAGCGTCCGTTGCGACCGGAGTGGAAGGGCTTGTCGTCATGGCACAGATCAGGCCTGTCGATCGCCACTCCCGGCGCCCATCGCTTCGTCATCCGCCGCAGACAGCCACTGGCGGAATTGCTCCAGATGCCTCCACTGTTGGCCACAGAGCCAGGGCCCGGAGACGTCGCCGCTCCACCATGACCCCACGCCCCATCGCTGTGACCGGCGGCCGCCGGGAAGCCGAGCGCCGGCTGGCTGCGATCGATCCGCAGGCCTACGGCGCCAGCCGCAACCACCTCGACGGCGCCGTCACCCGCCTCTCGCCCTACATCCGCCATGGGGTGCTCACCCTGGCGGAGGTACGCGAGGCCGTGTTCGGCTGGCTGCGGGTCGGCGGCTACGGCCAGCCCGAGACCCAGGCCGAGGGCCGCCGCATCGCCGGCAAGCTGATCAACGAGCTGGGCTGACGCGACTGCTGGCAGTGGCTCTGGCTGCTGCTGGGTGATGGCATCTGGAGCGATCTCGAGCCCCTCAAGACCGGCCATCACGCGGCCAGCTACGCCCCGGACCTGCCCGCCGATGTGGCCGCCGCTGGCACCGGCCTGG
>JAWOBH010000178.1:0-2623 GCA_046498125.1 Prochlorococcaceae cyanobacterium
CCGCGCCGGTATCCACGAGCGCATCCACCTCCACCGGCTGGAGGTCGCTGCGGGCGGGGTTCGCCAACTGAAAGGGAGCGCGGATCAGGCCCATGAGGAGTGCCTCAGGCATTGGCCAAGATCCTCGCGCCAGTCGGGCAGGGGCAGGCCGAAGCTGGTGGTGAAACGGTCGCAGGCCAGGCGGGAGTTGCCCGGCCGGGCGGCGGGCAGGGGATAGTCGCTGGTGGGAATCGCCTTGAGCTCGGGCGCGCACTCGATCAGGCCCAGCTCCATGGCCTGGCGGAAGATCTCGGTGGCGAAGCCGTGCCAGCTCACGGGCGGCTGGGCGGCGAAGTGATAGGTGCCCCAGGGGAATGGGCTGGCTGGCTCCAGGGGGGAGTGGCCGGCGATGGCGGGTTCGGCTAGGGCCAGCACGGTGCGGGCGATGGCTTCGGCGCTGGTGGGTCCGCCGATCTGGTCGTCCACGATCGAGAGCACCTCGCGCTCGCGGCCCACCCGCAGCATGGTGCGCACGAAATTGGCGCCCTCCTGGCCGAACACCCAGCTCACCCGCAGCAACAGGTGCTCGCCACCGGAGGCGCGTAGCGCCTGCTCGCCGGCCAGCTTGCTGGCGCCATACACCCCCAGCGGGCCGGTGGGGTCGTGTTCCCGCCAGGGCTCGCTGCCGCTGCCATCGAACACGTAGTCGGTGGAGATGTGCATCAGGGGGATGGCGTTGGCGGCGCAGGTGCGGGCCAGCAGGCCCACGGCCGTGCCGTTGATGGCATGGGCCAGCTCGGGTTCGCTCTCCGCCTTGTCCACGGCGGTGTAGGCGGCGGCATTGATCACCAGAGCGGGCCGGTGGCTGCGCAGCAGGGTGCTGAGCTGGGCGAGCAGCTCCTGGGGCTGGCTGAGGGCGGTGGCCAGATCCAGCTCCGGCCGGCCCATCACCAACAGCGGCCGCTCGCTGGGCTGCTGGTCCACGAGGCGCTGCAGGGCCCTGGCCAACTGGCCGTTGCGGCCGATCAGCAGGATCGGGGCGGTTGAGGTGCTCATGGCCTGTGTCGTGCCATTGTTTGCCGGTGAACTAGTTTGTTGGTC
Organism: Prochlorococcaceae cyanobacterium; assembly: GCA_046498125.1. GTDB lineage: Bacteria > Cyanobacteriota > Cyanobacteriia > PCC-6307 > Cyanobiaceae > NIES-981. The sequence continues at coordinate 1,081 of JAWOBH010000178.1, forward strand.
CAATCAACAGGGCTGTTGGTGATGTCCCCATCCATTGGTGCCTTCGAAGCGAAGGCCCAGCTGTCGCGCCTGTTGCGCGCCGTGCAGCGCGGTGAGCGGTTCACGATCACGGTGCGCGGCAAACCGGTGGCTGATCTGGTGCCGACCGCCGGAGGTCCCGCCGCCGTCTCCGCGGCGGCGGCGGCAGCCATGCGGTCCTTCCCGAGGGTGCGGGGGGTGAGTGATGCCGAGGTCGCCGTTTTCATGGCGGAGGGTCGCCGGTGACCCTGGTGCTGGATGCCTCGATGGCGCTGGCCTGGATTTTCGAGCGCGAATCTGCGGTGGAGGCGGAGCAGGCTCAGCGTCTGCTGGATCGATGCGGCGCTGAGTCCTGGGTGGTGCCCGCCCTCTGGCACCTGGAAGTGGCCAATGCCCTGGTGGTGGCCGAACGACGGGGGGTGATCCAACCAGAACTGAGCGGTTCGTTTCTGGAGCGCCTGGACGCCCTGCCGATCGATACCGAGCCGGAGCTGCCCTCCAGCCGCAGGGATGGGAGGCTGTCGCTGGCGCGTCGGTATGGCCTCAGCATCTACGACGCCACCTATCTGGAGCTCTGCCTGCGCCTGGGGGCCCGCCTGGCGAGCCATGATCGGCGTCTGCTCGCAGCGGCACAAGCGGCCGGTGTCTGCCTGAGCTGAACCGGTGCAGGTGCTCATCAGCCCGCCTCCTGCAGCAGGCTTTCCAGGTAGGCGCCGTAGCCCGACTTGTGCAGGGGGGCCGCTAGGGCTTCCAGTTCGGCATCGCTGATCCAGCCCTGGCGCCAGGCCACCTCCTCGGGGCAGCCGATCTTGAGGCCCTGGCGGTGTTCGAGGGTGCGGATGTAGCTGCCGGCCTCGTGCAGCGAATCGCAGGTGCCGGTGTCAAGCCAGGCCATGCCGCGGCCGAGCAGTTCCACACGCAGTTCCCCCCGGTCCAGATACAGCCTGTTGAGGTCGGTGATCTCCAGTTCGCCGCGGGCGGAGGGCTTCACCTGCTGGGCCAGCTCAACCACCTGCTGGTCGTAGAAGTAGAGACCGGTGACGGCGTAGTTGGAGGGAGGGTTGCTGGGCTTTTCCTCGATCGCCACCACCCGCCGCTCGTCATCGAAGTTCACCACGCCGTAGCGCTCCGGATCCGCCACCCGGTAGGCGAACACCGAGGCGCCGCTGGGCTGGGCGCTGGCGGCCTGGAGGTTGGTGCTCAGATCTTCGCCGTAGAAGAGGTTGTCGCCGAGGATCAGGGCTGCGGGGCGGCCATCGAGGAACGCTTCGCCGATCAGGAAGGCCTGGGCGAGGCCGTCGGGGCTGGGCTGCTCGGCGTAGGAGAGGGAGATGCCCCAGCGGCTGCCATCGCCGAGCAGGGCCTGGAACTGGGGCAGGTCGCGGGGGGTGGAGATCACCAGAATCTCGGTGAGCCCGGCCAGCATCATGGTGCTGAGCGGGTAGTAGATCATCGGCTTGTCGTACACCGGCAGCAGCTGTTTGCTCACCGCCTGGGTGATCGGGTGAAGCCGGGTGCCGGAGCC
>JAWOBH010000179.1:0-7887 GCA_046498125.1 Prochlorococcaceae cyanobacterium
GGGTTGGCCCCCGAGCCTGCGGCCAGGGCACTGAGCAGGATCGCCACCGTGCTGCCGTTGTGCAGCAGCGAGGAGCGCACCGGTGACAGCCAGCCCACGGCCGCGGCACCGAGGATGGCGCTGTTGATGCCCACGGTCGCCACGTAGTTGGCGTCGATGCGGGCCATGGTGGCGTTGGCGATCGCCTTCACATCCGCCACCCGGGCGATGTCGTCGTCGAGCAGGGTGATGTCGGCGGACAGCCGGGCGACCTCGGCCCCCCGGCTCATGGCGATCCCCACACTGGCCCCCGCCAGGGCCGGGGCGTCGTTGATCCCATCACCGATGAACACCACCCGGGAGCCCTGGCTGATCAGCTCCTCCACGATCCGGGCCTTGTCGACCGGCAGCAGCCCGGCGTGCACGCCGTCGAGGCCGCAGGCCTGGGCCATCCGCTCGGCCACCTCGGGCCGATCGCCGCTGAGCATCAGCACCCGCCGGGCCCCGAGGGCACGCAGGCGTTCCACGCTGGCCCGGCTGTTGGCGCGCAGCTGATCCTGGAGCGCCACCACTCCGATCAGCCGCCCGGCGAAGCCGATGTGCAGCAGGGTCTTGCCGGCGGCCAGCAACGGTTCGATCGCCGCCTGATGGGGCCCCGGGTCGATGCCTTCGTCCTCGAGCACGAAGTGCGGCGATCCCACCACCACTCTCTGAGCGCCGATGGCCGAGGCCACGCCGTGGGCCACCACGAACTCCACCTGGGTGTGATCGAAGTGGCGGTAGCCCTGACCCCGGGCCGCCTCCACCACCGCCAGAGCCACGGGATGGACGGCATGCTCCTCGACCGAGGCCGCCAGGTTGAGGATGTCGGCGGCGCTGTAGGCGCTGTCGAAAGAGATGGCGTCGCTCACTTCCAGCCGGCCGGTGGTGAGCGTGCCGGTCTTGTCGAACACGAACGTGTCGGCCTGGGCCAGCCGTTCCAGGGCGCTGGCCCCCTTCACCAGCACGCCATGGGAGCCGGCCCGAGCCATGGCCGCCTTGAAGGCCACTGGCATCGAGAGTTTGAGGGCACAGCAGTAGTCGGCCTGCAGCACCGCCGCGGTGCGGCGCCAGCTGCGGGAGAACAGCAGGGTGAGGCCCGCCAGGCCGAACACCGCCGGCACCAGCCGGTCGGCCAGCCGGGAGGCCTGGATCTGCACGGCGCTGCGGGAGGCGAGCGAATCGCGCACGAAGGCCGAGATCTTGGCGGCAGCCGTCCCGGCACCCACCTGCTCGGCGTACACCAGCAACCGCCCCTCCTCCACCACCGTGCCGGACAGCACGGCATCACCCCGTTCCTTGGTTGTGGGCCGGCTCTCGCCGGTCATGGCGGCCTCGTTCACCGTGGCCTGGCCGCCCAGCACGGTGCCATCCACCGGCACGATCGCGCCGGCGGTGAGCACCACGGTCTCGCCGCCTCGCAGCTCCGCCAGGGGCATCTGCATCTCCACGCCGTCGCGCAGCACCCACACCTGGCCCTCCATGGGGCGCAGCAGGCTGAGCAGCAGGGCATCGGAGCGCCGGCCGATGCTCTCCTCCAGCACTTCGGCCAGCAGCAGCAGGAACGTGGTGGCGTTGGCCGCCGTGAGGTCGCGCTGCCGCAGCGACACCAGCACCGCCGTGGCCTCCAGCAGGTGGGAGCCCAGATGCAGATCGCGGACATCCGCAGCGGCCTGCCGCCAGATGGGCCAGGCGATCGCCACAGTGGCGGCCAGCTGGGCCTGGCGGGGCAGGACGCGGCCGGCGATCAGGTTCACCAGCGCCAGCCCCACCGGAATCCACACCTGGCCACTGGCGTGCAGCGGCGGCGCCGCCGCTCCGCTCGGCAGGGGGGCCACCAGCGAGAGCAGCTGGTCTTCCAGGGTGTCGATGCTGGTGCGGGCCCGGTCGAACACCACCACCAGCGAGCGCAGCACGGGGTTCTCCCGGGCGCTCAGCACGCCGTCGAACTGGCCGATGGCGGCGGCGAGTTCCCGCGGCCCATGGCGGACACCGTCGCGCAGGCTGTAGGCCCAGCGCACGCGGTGCTCGAGCACATGCAGGCGCTCCAGCCCCTCCAGCCAGCGGGCCCGCAGGCCGTGGCTGGCGCCGCCGGCCTCAGCCGGCGCTGTTGCGGGAGAAGCCTGCATCGACCTCGGCCTTCATGTCGGACACCTTCTCCTTCATCTCCTCGATGCCCACCACCAGTTCGCCGTAGAGCTTCATGGCCTGCTTGATGAGCTTGTCGCGCACCTCCGGATCGCTCAGCACCCAGGCGGCCGCGGCGCCGAGGGCCGCCCAGATCAGGGCCTGCTGGAAGGCGCTGCCGCCCTGCCCGGCACCCTGGCCAGGTCCCGGGGGATAGCCAGGTGGTGGCATGGGCCCACCCCAGGGGGAGGGGCCGCCCGCGTTGTAGGGGGGGTAACCCGGTGGCACCCACCAGCCGCCCGCCTGCCCCGGAGGGGGATAGCCCCAGCCCGGGGGAGGGGGAGGCGGCGGCCCGCCGTCAGCGGTGCCGAGCAGACGCCTCAGGGCCGCCTCCAGCAGGTCCTGATCGATCGTGCCGTTGTCGTCCTTGTCAGAGCCCACGTGTCAGAACCCAGTGCGGTGGTTGCCCAGAGGTGTCGGAAATCCGGTGGTGCCTGGGATCCAGGGTGTCTGGGTTCCAGCGGTTCGGTGTCGCCGTTGAAGGTCTGCCGTGACCGTAGCAATGCTGCGGGGGTAGCCGGAATCCCAGTGCCGAGCGGCTGGGCGGGCAGACCCGAGGGGTGTGCGATCGGAACCTCGGCATGTCGCCGATCTCACCCTGGGCAGCCGCGCCCGCCGCGGTGACGCCGCCCACGACCGGTTCCCGCCTGACGCTCCGCGCAGCGCTGGAAGGCGCGCAGGTGGTTCTCCTGGGACGCCCTCCGCAGATTGCGCAGCACGCGCTGCACATCCGGATAGGCCGCCGACTGCTGCAGCAGCCGGTCGTAGAGCGCGGCGTTCTCGATCTCTCCCTGCACACCCGCCCGGCAGGCCTCCTGCAGGGAGTCGGGCACCGTCACCCGCCGCTCCCAGTCATCGGCCGGGACCGGCAGACCGTGGTTCTGGAACAGTCCGGTGAGGGCCTCGATGTGGCGCTGCTCCGAGGCCAGGATCGGCAGGAACGGACGCACGGGCCCGAAGCGGGCGATCACCTGGCGGTAGGTGGCCCGGGCCTTGTACTCGTCGTGGATCGCTTCCTCCAGCACCGCGCCAAGCCGCTCGCGGTCCTGGTGTTGCGGATTGCCCTCATGGGCATCACGGCATCGCGTCATGGCATCGCGTCATGGTGATGTCCCGTGTTCATGAAATGGTCGTGTCACTTCAGACTAGGGCCAGTGGCAGGTCCTGGCAGAGCCCTGCCAGGCTGAGGGCAGTGGTGAGGGGTGTTCCGTGGGGTCCAGGGGCTTCGGGCTTGGCGATCTGGCCTCACTGCTGCTGGATGCCGCCCAGGGCCGCAGTCGCCGCCGCTGGCAGGGCAACGGACGCCTGCACGTGAGCGCCCAGGCCCCACCGGCAGGCTCGGCGGCGGAAGCGGCCTTCGCCGCTGCCATCCGCCAGACGCTGGGCGAGCAGCCGGGGGTGAACTGGGCCCGCTGGAACGCCGCCACCCGCCGGGTGGTGATCGATGGTCCCGCCACCGAAGGCGACACCCAGGGCGACACCGAGGGCGCAGCCGCCGCCCTGCTGGAGCGCCTGGCGGAGCTCGAACGCCGGCTGGATGGCGTGGCCGCCGGCCCGACGCCGGATCACCCGGCCGACGTGGAGCCGATCCTGCGCTCGATCGCCGAGATCGTGGCCGAGCTGGCCGGCACGGGACTGGGGCTGGCGCTGCAGAACCGGCCCGGCAGCCGCCAGCTGGGCATCGATCTGGCGGCGGCCCTGCGGGTGCTGGAAACCCTGCCGCCCCTGCGCGCCAGCCTCGAGCGCCGCCTGGGCAGCGGCACCGCCGAGCTGTTGCTGCGCCTCGCCGATTCGCTCGACTACGCCCTGCTGCGGGGGCTGGCCGGGCCGCTGGTGGGGCTGCTGGAAGAGGGCCTGCGCCTGCGCGCCCGCCTGCAGCACCGGCGTCGCTGGCAGCAGCTGGAGGCCGGCTGGAACGCCAGGCCCCAGGACCACCCGGAACGGATCAGCGACCCGGGCCCGCGCCCCAGACCCCTGTCGGACGGTCCCATCGAGCGCTACGGCCAGAAGGCCACCCTGCTCTCCCTGGCGGCCTTCGGCTGGGGGGTGGCGACCCTGAGGCGCGTGGAGGGCCCGGCCGCGGCGATCCTGGCCGGTCTGCCCAGGCCGGCCCTGCTGGGCCGCAGCGCCTTCTGCCTGGAGATCGGCCGGCGCCTGGAGGCGATGGGAGCCCTGCTGCTCGAGCCCGCGGCCCTCGAACGTCTCGATCGCCTCGACACCGTGGTGCTGGAGCCCGCCCTGCTGGAGTCGATCTGGGGGGATGGGCTGCTGGCGGCGATCCGCCAGGCGGGCCTGCGCGCCGTGCTGGCCAGCGGGGAGCCCCTGGCAGAGGCCACCAAGGCGCGGGCCGATGCGGTGATTCCGGCGGGCGCGGCCGCCATCCACAACCTCCAGCTCCAGGGCCGCGGTGTGCTGCTGCTCGGCGGCGGCGATGCCGCGGCGCTGGCCGCCGCGGACCTGGCCATCGGCCTGCATGACCAGGGCCAGCCGCCGCCCTGGCAGGCCCACGTGATCGCACCGGCGGGCCTGGAGGTGGCCTGGCTGGTGCTGCCGGCCTGCGCCGCCGCCCGGCGCTGTGCCCAGCAGGGGGTGCAGGCGTCGCTGCTCGACGCGGTGGTGGGTCTGGCCCTGGCACTCGAAGGTCTGGGCACCCTCACCAGCGCCGGCATCAACCAGGCCACGAACCTGCTCAGCCTGGTGGCGATCGGCAACGGCCTGCGCCTGGCCCGTCGCCTCGAGGCCCGTGCACCGCTTCCGGCCGCCGCCGCCACGGCCTGGCATGCCCTGCCGGCCGAGGAGGCGCTCCGCCTCCTGGCCAGCGGGCCTGAAGGACTGGACACGGAGCAGGTGCGTCGGCGCCGGCCCGAACACGGCCGCGACGGCGGCGCCCCGGCTCCCGGCCTGGGCGACCTGATGCTCGCCGAACTGGACAACCCGCTCACCCCGGTGCTGGCCACCGGCGCGGCCCTCTCCGGCATCGTCGGGGCACCGGCCGACGCGGGGCTGATCCTGGGGGTGCTGGGGCTGAACGCCCTGGTGGGCGCCGGCCAGCGGCTGCAGGTGGAGCGGCGGCTGGAGCTGCTGCAGCACCGGCACGCCGCCGATGTCTGGGTGCGGCGCGGCGGGGCCCTGGAGCGGATCAGCGAGGTGCGCCTGCTGGAGGGCGACGTGGTGGTGCTGGAAGCCGGCGAGGTGGTGCCTGCGGACTGCCGGCTGATCCAGGCCTGCGGGCTGCAGGTGGACGAGGCGGTGCTCACCGGCGAGTCGTTCCCGGTGGACAAGGATCCGGCCCCCTGCCAGGAAGCGGCGCTGGCGGACCGGCGCTCGATGCTCTACCAGGGCACCACCGTGGTGGCGGGGAAGGCCAGCGCGGTGGTGGTGGCCGTGGGTCTGGCCACCGAGGCGCGGCGCAGCCTGGCCGCGGCCCAGGAGGCCAGCGTCAGCGGCGGCGTGGAGGCCCGCCTGGCCGGGCTCACCGACAGCACCACGCCCGTGGCGGCGCTGGGGGGGGTGGCCCTGCTGCTCGCCGCCCTGGCCCGCGGCCAGGATGCGCGCACCGCCCTCGCCGAGGGGGTGGCCCTCACCGTGGCGGCGGTGCCCGAAGGCCTGCCGGTGCTGGCCAGCCTGGCCCAGGGCGCCGCCGCCGACCGCCTGGCCCATCACGGGGTGCTGGTGCGCAACCCCAGGGCCCTGGAGGCCCTGGGCCGGGTGAACGTGCTCTGCCTCGACAAGACCGGCACGCTCACCTCCGGCCGGATCCAGCTGGTGCAGGTGTGGGCCGACGGCCAGCAGCATCAGCCCACCACGTTGCCGGCAGTGGCGCGAGCGGTGCTGCAGCTGGCCCTCTGGGCCACCCCCGCGCCGGAGGCCGATCGGCCCCTGGCCCATCCCACCGACAGGGCCCTGCTGGAGGGGGCGGCGCTGGCCGGGCTGGGCCACCAGGGCTGGGAGCTGCTGCAGACGCTGCCCTTCGAGCCGGCGCGCGCCTACCACGCCAGCCTCGGACGCATGGCGGCGACCGCCAGTGCGGGCGAACCGCTGCAGCTCTGCGTCAAGGGCGCCCCCGATGTGGTGCTGGCGGCCTGCAGCAACCCTCCGGCCGACGCCGCCGGCGCGGCCCTGGCCCTGGCTGAGCGGGGGATGCGGGTGCTGGCCGTTGCCCAGCGCGAGCTGCCGGCCGACGCGACCCTGGTGGACGGGCTGGTGAGGGACCTCCGCTTCGCCGGGCTGGTGGTGCTCAGCGATCCGATCCGGCCCACGGCCCGTGCGGCGGTGGATCAGCTGCGCCGGGACGGCATCGCTGTGAAGATCATCACCGGTGACCATCCCGCCAGCGCTGGGGCGATCGCCCACGCCCTGGAGCTCCCCGATGGCGGTGCCGTGCTGACGGGACCGGAGATCGACCGGCTCAGCGCTGCGGATCTGGCTCAGGCCGCCCTGAACGCCTCGGTGTTCGCCCGGGTCACCTCCCTACAGAAGCTGCGGCTGGTGCGCGCCCTGCAGCAGGCGGGGCGGACGGTGGCGATGGGCGGCGACGGCGCCAACGACGCCCCGGCCATCCGCCTGGCCCAGGTGGGCATCGCCCTGGGCGAGCGCGCCACCGACGCCGCCCGGCAGGCGGCGGATCTGGTGGTCACCGATGGCAGCATCGAGACCATCGGCCGCTCGGTGCTGGAAGGCCGCGCCCTGTGGCGCTCGGTGCGCGACGCGGTGGGGCTGCTGGTGGGCGGCAACCTCGGCGAGATCGGCTTCACGGTGCTCACGGCCCTGGCCGAGGGGCGCTCGGTGCTGAACACCCGCCAGCTGCTGCTGGCCAACCTGCTCACCGACGTGGCGCCGGCCCTGACCATCGCCACCCGCCCACCCCGCGATGGCGAGGAGCGCACGTTGGCGCTGGAGGGGCCTGACGCCAGCCTCGGCGACAGCCTCGACCGGGACATCCTGCGCCGCGGCGTCGTCACCGCCCTCACCGCGGCCCTCTCCCGAGGTCTGGCCCAGGGCCGGGGTTCGGCGGCCGCCGACACGGTGGGGCTGGTGACCCTGATCGGCACCCAGCTCACCCAGATGGCGGGCAGCGGCCAGGGCGAGCTCAGAACCGCCGTGGCAGCGCTGGGCTCCTATGCGGGCCTGGTGGCCCTGGTGGAGACCCCGCCCCTGGCCGCCGCCTTCGGATGCACGCCGATGACCGCCGCCGATCTGGCCCAGGCCACGGCCGTGAGCCTGCTGGGAGCGGCGGTCACGGCCGCCCACCCCGACAAGGATCAGGCCAGCCGCTCGGCATAGCGCAGCACCAGGTCCGACAGCTGCTGCCCCCCCTGATCCGCCCGACCTTCCAGCAGGGCCACCCAGGCATCCGCGGCGATCGCCGCCGGGTCGTAGGTGATCGTGCAGGAGAAGGCCATGGGGTTGAGGCGCACCTCCTGGATGCCCTGCAGGCGCTCCAGGGAGGCGAGGAAGGCATCCAGCTCCGCGGCCGCGAGGCCCCGATCCGCGGCCAGGGCGGCGCGGTCGAGCACGATGCGGATGCGCCCGGGAATGTGGTGGGCGATGGAGAGGATCCGGCAGAGATCCCGCAGCTGCTGGCTGTTCATGTCCGCTGAGATCGGCACCGCACCGTGCAGCACCCATTCTCGCTGAAGCAAAACAGATCGGATGGACAGGAGACGGCGCGGTTCAGTTCAG
>JAWOBH010000209.1:0-7127 GCA_046498125.1 Prochlorococcaceae cyanobacterium
GGGCCGTGTGCCATCCCGAGCAGGCGGGCCGCGACCCCGCCGCGCTGGGCGGATTGGCCCGGGAGCTGGGCTACAGCGGCACTCTGCCGGAATCCGAGCAGGTGCTGCCTGGACGGGCCCGCTGAGGATCTGCAGACTGACTGCCATGAGCACCGACCCCACCACCAGCCCGCAGGTCCCCCAGACCTCCGAGGCCAGCGATCCCGGCCAGGCCGGCGTGCCCACCGCCGAAGGCGCTGAGTCCGGCGCCGCTCCCACCCCGATCCGCCTGCTGCTGGTGGACGACGAGCCGGGCCTGCGCACGGCCGTGACCGCCTACCTGGAGGACGAGGGCTTCGCGGTGACCACCGCCGCCGACGGCGAGGAGGGCTGGCAGAAGGCCCAGGAGCTGCTGCCCGATGTGGTGATCAGCGACGTGATGATGCCCCGCTGCGACGGCTACGGCCTGCTGAAGAGGTTGCGGGCCGACGAGCGCCTGGGCGGCACGCCGGTGATCTTCCTGACCGCCAAGGGCATGACCGCCGACCGCATCGCCGGCTTCCAGGCCGGCTGTGACGACTACATCCCCAAGCCCTTCGACCCCGACGAGCTGGTGGCGCGGGTGCGCAATGCCGTGCGCCGCCAGGAGCGGCTGCTTGCCGAGGCCGCCCGCTTCGCCGATGCCGACATCGGCCAGATGGCCCGCCAGATCACCGAGATCCGCTCCCTGCTGGCCACGGGCGGCTCGGCGAAGATGGCCGCTGCCGAAACGTCCGGGATCAGCTTCACGCCCCGGGAGGCGTCGGTGCTGCAGCTGGTGGCCGAGGGGCTGATGAACAAGGAGATCGCCCGCCGCCTGGAAACCTCGATCCGCAACGTGGAGAAGTATGTGAGCCGCCTGTTCATCAAGACCGGCACCTCCAGCCGCACCGAACTGGTGCGCTATGCCCTCGAGCACGGGCTGGTGGAGTAGCGACCTCTGGTGCAGGCCCGTTGGCTGCCGGCGGCCATCAACGCTGGCCATACCTACCGGGACAAGGTGGGCCCCGAAGCTGCCGGCCAGGGCGTGAGCGCCTTCTACGCCGGGCGCTACCGGCATTCGGATCAGGAGGCGTGGCGTCAGCGGCTGGCCACCGGCGAGATCTGCAGGAACGGCCAGCGGCTCCGGGCGGATGTGGTTCTCGCAGCCGACGACCGGCTGAGCTGGCATCGGCCCCCCTGGCACGAATCCGCCGTGCCGGCGCTGCCCGATCCCCTGGTCGATGACGGCGACCTGGTTGTGTTCAACAAGCCCAGTGGCCTGCCGGTGCTGCCGGCCGGTGGCTTTCTCGAGCACACCCTGCTGCGCCAGATCGAGCGCCGGGTGGCCAGCGGCCAGCTGGATGCCGCCGGCGGCGTGCCCCGGCCTGTGCACCGCCTGGGCCGCTTCACCTCCGGTCTGCTGCTCTGCGCCCGGCGTCCGGCCACCCGCGCCTGGCTCAGCGCGATGCTGCGGGAGAGCACCGCTGCGCCCGAGCCGATGGCTGCTCCGATCAGCGGGGGTTCCAGCCCAGGCCGTGCCACCGCCGCCGCCAACGACTGCTGCCGCAAGACCTACCGGGCCCTGCTCCTGGCTCCGGCGGCGGGTTCGCCGTTGCTTGGCCTGGAGCCTGGCGCCAGCCTCGATCTGGCCACCCCGATCGGCCGCCGGCCCCATGGGTTGCTGGGCCAGGTGTGGGCTGCGGCAGAGCCGGGCGATCCCTCGGCCCTGGCGGCTCGCAGCAGGTTGCGGCTGCTGCGACGCGGCGGCGAGGGCCGCGGGCGCGAAAGCGGGGTTGCGAATGCCTGGCTGGTGGAGGTGGCGATCGCCACCGGCCGTCCCCACCAGATCCGCATCCACACGGCCGCCGCCGGGGCACCCTTGCTGGGCGATCCGCTCTATCTCAGCGGCGGCATGGCCAGCGCTGCGGCGCTGCCGGGCGACGGCGGCTACCGGCTGCATGCCCACCGTCTGCGGCTCCCCACCCCGGAGGGCGGGGTACTGGAGCTGGAGGCGCCCCTGCCATCCGACCTGCGTGGACCCAACGATCGATGAGGCCGTGGTTGCGGCGGGCGCAGCTCCCGGTCGATGCATCGAGCGGCCCGGGCTGCGCCTGCGCCACTGGTGCGCCTGGCTGCCGCCGCCGCGGGCCTCGGCCCTGCAGGAGCAGCTGGGCGCCGAGGTGCCCTGGAAGCAGGAGGCGATCACCCTCTACGGCCGGCGCCACCCCCTGCCACGGCTGACCTGCTGGATGGCCGACCCGGGTTGCGGCTACCGCTACAGCGGGCTGGACAACGCGCTCGAGTCCTGGTCCCCTGCCGCCGCGCAGCTGCGTCGCCAGCTGCAGGCGCTCACCGGCTGGCGCTTCAACTCCCTGCTGCTCAACCTCTACCGCGACGGCCGCGACACCATGGGCTGGCATGCCGACGACGAACCCGAACTGAACCCCGCGGCGCCGATCGCTTCCCTGAGCCTGGGGGCTTCCCGGGATTTCCGGCTGCGGCCAAGGCCCAGCCCGCGCCGGGCACCCGGCCTGCCGCCGCCCGAGGGCTACAGCACGGCGACCGCCAACACCGACGACAGCCCCTGCGCCCCCTTCAACCTTGAGCTGGGCCATGGCGACCTGCTGCTGATGGAGCCGCCCAGCCAGCTGTGGTGGCAGCACGCCGTGCCTCGCCGGCTGCGGGTGCAGCAGGAGCGGCTGAACCTCACCTTCCGGGTGGTGCGGCCGGGCCGTCGATCGCACCACGGTGCGGTGGCCTCCGGACGTTGAAGGGGGGGGAGACAATGACCCCAGCTGCCCATGGCGTCCATGGCCCGACACCGTCATCGCCCGAGCGGCTTCGGTCAGCCTTCCGGTGGTGATGTCTGGGAGATCGGTCTGGCCCCGATGCCTGCGTTTGTGCCGGGGGATGACGGGCAGCCCGTGCGGCCGCTGGTGGCGATGGTGGTGGAGGCCAGCGGTCGCATCCGCGGTTCTGCCGTCGGTCATCCCGATCGTCCGTTGCAGGCGCTGGAGCCCGCGATCGAGATGGCGATCGAGGAGCCCCAGTCGCCCTGCGTGCCGGGTCTGCCCCGGCGGGTGGTGGTGGGCAGCTCCCGGCTGCTGAAGCTGGTGCCGCCCCTGCTTCCCGGTGTGATGGTCACCCGGGGGGATACGCCCCGGCTCGATCACGCCACCAGCAGCCTGCGCGACCACATGGCCGGTGGCGATGGGCAGCGTGGTCTGGCGGGACTGTCCACCTACCTCACCGCCGATGTCACCCCTGAGGCGGTGGCCAGTTTCTTCAGGGCCGCGGCGGCGCTCTACGAACGGCGACCCTGGGAGCACGTGCCCAGCGATGGCCACCTGTTTCAGGTGAGCTGCGGCGCTCTGGGCATCCGCGGCTGGGCGGGCTGTGTGATCGGTCAGAACCGCGAGAACTACGGCGTGATCCTGTTCGAGTCGGTGGCGGACTACGAGCGCTACGTGGAGCTGGCGGAACGCGCCGAGTTCGAGGGGCCGCAGGTGATGGATGCGGGGCCGCCCCACCGCGCCATCAACTTCGAGCCCAAGCGGGCCATGCCTGCGGCCCTGCTGCAGGAGATCCGGCGTTATCGCTGGCCTGTGGCCAAGGGGGACGCCTATCCCACCGTGATGCTGGTGCAGCCCGATCTGGTGCTGGCCCCGCCCACCCGGGCGGATCTGCGCCAGCTGGAGGCCGTGGCCGGGGCTCTCACGCAGTGGCTGGATGCGGAGCCTGGTCTGACCCGGTGCTGGGAGGGGCCCAGCGTGCGCCGCCGCCGCTTTCGGGTGCCCGTGGGCGGCATGGAGGTGCCGGTGACGATCGGCGTGGCTGCCGAAGCCCTGCGGGAGGGGCCCTCTACGCCTGATGAGTCCCCCGGTGAGCTCACTGGGGCGGAACTGGAACGCTTCGCAGCCCCGGCCCCACGGTCGGTGAAGGTGCCCAAGGCGCTGCAGCCGAAGGTGGAGAGCCTGATGGCGCCGATCGAGAGCTTCTGCGCCAGCCACCTCAATGACGAGTACCGCCAGCTGATTCACGTTGCCGTTGCCGCCCTGGCGCGCAAGCGGCCCTCACCCCTGCTGGGCGGCCGGGAACCGTCCTGGTGTGCCGGGGTGGTGCATGCCATCGGCAGCGCCAACTTCCTGTTCGACACATCCCAGACCCCCCACTGCAAGCCGACGCTGATCTACGAGCACTTCGGCGTCTCGGCCGGCACCGGCCAGGCCCACTCCAAGAAGGTGCGCGACCTGCTGCGGATCGCTCCCTTCTCGCCCGAGTGGACCTTGCCGAGCCAGCTGGACGACTCGCCCTTGCCATGGATGCTGGAGGTGAACGGCTTCATCCTCGATGTACGCAGCCTGCCGCTGGAGGTGCAGCTGGAAGCCTGCGCCAAGGGCCTGATCCCCTACGTGCCGGCCCTGCGGGATCGAGCCTCGGGTTGATCAGGTCCGCTCAAAGGCGATCAGGCGGGAGAAGTAGAAGGGGGCCTGGTTGAGGCTGCGGCGCACGGGCTGGAAGCCCGCCGCTGCGGCGGCGGCCACGATGCCGTCTTCCTTGAGGGTGTAGGCGCGGGTGGTCTTGCTGGGGCCGGGGAACAGCTGGCCGATGCACTTCAGCAGCGCCAGCACCGGCGTGTAGGGGGCGAAGCTCACGATCAGGTGCTTTTCGGCCATGCCGGCCAGGTGGCGCACCATCTCCTCGGCCGCGGCCTGGGGGTAGTGGATGAACACATCCAGGCAGATCACCGTGTCGTAGCGGCCCTCCAGGCTCTCCAGGTCGGAGGCGGTGTACTGCAGCCGATCGGTGCTGATGCCCGCCTCATCGGCCCGGCGCCGGGCTTCGCTCACCATCGCCTCGGAAAGATCGCTGGCGGCGACGGACCCCGCCCCCAGCTGGGCAAGCGGAATCGCCAGGCTGCCCACACCGCAGCCGGCGTCGCAGAAGCTGCGTTCTCCCAGGTTGCCCTGCTCCTGCAGCCAGGCCAGCACGTTGTCCACGGTCTTCTGGTGCCCGATGCGGATGTTCCGCTGCACCCTGTTCACCTCCTCGGACGCGCTGTAGATGCGGTTCCACCGCTCGAAGCCGGTGGTTTCGAAGTAGCCCTTCACCTCCTGCTTCTCGGCGGCTTTCTCAGTCGCGGTGGTGGCGGTGCTGACGGGCGCGTTGGACATCGAGCGCAACACTCCGGGACCAAGGGGTGGGGCGGATCCTAGGGAGCTGCAGCGGCGAACCCCAGGGCCTGCAACCGAGACGCGCGGCTACACTGGCACCCGCCTGTCTACACAGCGTTGGCCTTGGCTCTGAACATTCGCAATCCAGAAGCCAACCGCCTGGCGGCAGAAGTGGCTGCCCTCGCCGGCGAGAGCAAGACCGATGCCGTGATCCTGGCCCTGCGGGAGCGCTTGCAGCGGCTGCGCAGCCAGCAGGCAGCCCAGCCTGATGCCCGGGAGATCCTCGCCAATCGCCTCGACCAGATTGCCCTTCGCTGTGCCGGGCGGCCGATCCGCGATCAGCGGGGTGCTGAGCAGATCCTGGGCTACGACGCCAGCGGCCTGCCCTCCTGATGGTGATCGATTCCTCTGCCGTTCTGGCGATCCTGCAGAACGAGCCGGAGCGCCGTGCGTTCAACAAGGCGATTGCCGCTGCGGAGACGCGTCTGCTCTCGGCCGCTTCCCTGGTGGAGCTCTCCATCGTGCTGGAGGCCCGCTTTGGACCCGATGGCCAGGGCGATCTGGATCTGTTCCTGAGCACCGCCCAGATCGACATCGTTGCTCTGGATCGCGATCAGGCCGAACTCGCCATCAGCGCCTTCAGCCGCTATGGCAAAGGGCGCGATCGCGCTGGTTTGAACCTCGGTGATTGCTTTTCCTATGCCCTGGCCCAGTGGGCCGGCGCCTCTTTGTTGTTCAAGGGTGACGACTTTATCCACACCGATCTGCAACCGGCCTGGCAGGCGATGTCGTGATTCAGGGTGACGTGGTTGCCGTCAGTTGGCCGCCCGCCGCCAGGTCAGGCCATCGGCCCCCAGGCTCCAGCGCAATGTCTCGCTGAGTTCAGCCTCCCGCAGCATCGCGGCCCCATCGCGCCGATCCCCCAGCACCCGCCGCGGCGTCAACGTGGCCGCGGCGATGGCCCGCTCGGGCGGCGCGCCCCAGGCCACCAGCCGCCGCACCCCCTCGAGCAGAGGCAGGGTGACGCCGGCCAGGGTGCCGTCCTCGAGCCGGCAGCTGCCGTCGGCCACCAGCAGCAGGCGCTCATCCCAGCGGTGGCGGCCTTCACCCAGGCCGTAGGGGCCGAGGGCGTCGCTCACCAGCACCAGCTGATCAGGGGCCAGCCGCTGCAGCAGCAGGGCCATCGATGGCGCCACGTGCACCCCGTCGGCGATCAGGCCCAGGGCCACGTCGCCGCGCAGCACCGCCGCCGCCACCGGCCCCGGGTTGCGGTGCAGCAGCCCGCCCATGGCGTTGAAGGTGTGCGTCACCATCGCCACCCCGGCCGCAAAGGCCTCGCAGGCCTGCTGTTCGCTGGCGGCGCTGTGGCCCAGGCTCACCACGATTCCCCGCCGGCGTAGTTCGGCGATCACCCCGCGGGCCCCGTCCAGCTCGGGCGCCAGGGTCACCAGGGCGATCTGCTCCTCGAAGCCGCCGATCCGCTCCTCCAGGGCCGCCAGGCTCGGGGGCGCCAGGTGCTGCTCGGGGTGGGCGCCGCGCCGC
Source organism: Prochlorococcaceae cyanobacterium (assembly GCA_046498125.1). Classification (GTDB taxonomy): domain Bacteria; phylum Cyanobacteriota; class Cyanobacteriia; order PCC-6307; family Cyanobiaceae; genus NIES-981. The sequence continues at coordinate 6,717 of JAWOBH010000209.1, forward strand.
GCCGGATTCAGGAACGGCCCCTCCAGATGGGCGCCCAGCAGCCGGCAGCGACCGGGGCGGTGCTGCGCGCGCGCCTGCTCCAGCACGTCCAGGGCCTGGCGCAGCGGCTCCACCGCGCAGGTCACCAGGGTGGGGCAGATCGCCTCCACGCCGTCCCGCCAGAGCAGTTCCAGCAGCTCGCCCAGCCTGGGCAGGCCGGCGGGGGTGAGTTCGGGGAAGGCCAGCCCCAGGCCGCCGTTGATCTGCAGGTCCACCCCGGCCGGGCTCAGCCAGTCGCCCCCCCAGTCCTCGCCGGCGGCGGCGCTGCCGGCCGGGATCGGCTCCAGCACCTGGATCACGCCATCGGCGTCCACCCCCACCCGCCAGCGCTGGTCGGCGCCGTGGCGGCAGCGGGAGCTGCGGGGCAGCCGC
>JAWOBH010000286.1:0-5961 GCA_046498125.1 Prochlorococcaceae cyanobacterium
GCAGCATGAGGACGAGCTGAGCGGTCTTGGAGCCTGAGGTCTGAGGTCCCCTCCTCGGGGACCTCAGACCTCAGGCTCCAAGACCGCTCAGCTCGTCCTCATGCTGCGCTCTCGCTTCTTGCTTTTGACGGGACCTCACACCTTCACAGCATCCTTCTGCCATGCTCCCGCGGCTCCACGGCCACACATCCCCTTGCAGGAACGCAACAGCAACGGCGCCTCAGAACCATGGCGCTGTGAAAGCGTCAGTTCCTAAACGTTTTGGGTTGTCCAGGTGCTACAGCCACCTTCACCATCAAAACAACGCAGAGCCATCCGCTGGATTCCTCATCCCTCAGATCGCCCCCTCGCTTCTCAAGCTCCGGCAGCCTCCGTCGCTCACTCCGGCTCTCCCTTCCAGGAGGCCTCGCTCGCGACCCTCAAAACCTACAACACCGCTCGCTTGCGCTCCCAGGTGCTCCAGGCCCTACGCCCTCTCAGGCGCAGCTCAATATCGTAGCACCTACCTGCCGAGGGATTCAACCAGCGATGGTTCAGGCCCCCTAGCCGAGCCCGACCAGGCGGCGGAAGGTCTTCTTGCCCAGCTGCAGCACCATGCCGTGGATCTCGCTGGCGCTTTCAAATTCCCGGTTGGGATCAAGCAGCTTCTCCCCATCGAGCCGCACGCCGCCGCCCTGGATCTGGCGCCGGGCCTCACTGCTGCTGGCGCAGAGGTCCAGCGCACGCAGCAGGTAGAAGGCCTTGGCCGGGAAATTCACGGCGGCCAGGGAGAGCTCCGGCACCTCGGCTTCAGCTGCACCGCGGCCGACGGCGCCTGCCACCAACGTGGCTGCATCGGCCTGGGCCTGGCGGGCGGCCGGCTCCCCATGCCTGAGGCGGGTGATCTCCATGGCCATGGCCTTCTGACGCTCGCGCGGGTTGGTCGGCAACGCGGACAGATCGAGGCCGGTGAGCAGGGTGAGGTAGGCGTCCACGACCGCATCGGGGAGCTTCTCGAGCTTGGAGTACATCGAGAGGGGGTCTTCGCTGAGGCCCACGGTGTTGCCCAGGCTCTTGCTCATCTTCTGCACCCCATCGAGTCCGGGGAGGATTGGCAGGAGCAGGCCGAACTGAGGCGACTGGCCGAAATGCCGTTGCAGGTCGCGGCCCATGGCGACGTTGAACTTCTGATCGGTTCCCCCCAGCTCGACATCCGCCTGCACCTGCACCGAGTCGTAGCCCTGCAGCAACGGATAGAGAAACTCATGCAGGGAGATGGGAATGCCGGATCCGTAGCGCTTGGCGAAGTCGTCCTTGGCGAGCATCTGGCCCACCGTGCTGATCCCCAGCAACTCAATCACCCGGGGGAGGTCCAGAACTGACAGCCACTCGCTGTTCCGGCGCACTTCCAGACGCCCTGGCGTGCGGAAGTCCAGCAGGGCCCGCTCGGGATCCTGGCTCTGGCCCAGCTGGGCCAGATAGGTGGCGGCGTTGGCCTCCACGACCTCGGAGCTGAGCTGAACCCGGGTGGCACTCTTGCCGGTGGGGTCGCCGATGCGGGCCGTGAAATCGCCGATGATCAACACTGCCGTGTGCCCTGCGTCCTGAAAGGCCCGCAGTTTGCGGAACAGCAGCGAGTGCCCGAGATGGATCTCGGCACCGGTGGGGTCGATGCCGAGCTTGATGCGCAGTGGGCGCTGCTGAGCCTCGGCCTGCGCCAGGCGGGCGGCAAGGCTCTGCTGAGGATCTGCCGATGGCTGGTCGGCCCCGCTGCCAACGCCGCCAGGGAAGAGATCGGCCACCCCACGGGTCAACCAGGCGGGCAGCTGCTGCAGAGCGGGCTCGAGTGCAGAGGTCATCGGCCCCGCGGGGTTGGCATCGGCGGCTGATGGTAGGCAGCCGCTCAGAGGCTGTTCACGCCTGCCGTTCAGGTGTGCCGATCAGGGCTGGCGTTCGAGCTCGCTCTTCATGCGCTCGAGCGTCTGCTGCATCTGGCTGAACATCATGTCGGGCGTCAGGCCGAATTGGCCAAGCTGGGTGCGCAACTGCTCCACCGTGAGTTTGGCCTGGAAATCCTCAGAGAGCTCAAAGCGCTTCATGAACACCTGATAGCGCTCCATCACATCTTCCATGCGAGAGATGTAAAGCTTCTTACCCTCACGATCGAACTTTCCATAGTCGCTGCCGAGTTGCATCAGCTGCTGGTAGTCACCGAACAGGCGCTTGGCCTCGTCCTGCACGATGTCGGAGTCAAAAAAGGCCATGGCGGCGCTGCCTCGGTGGCTCAGGGGTTGATTCTGAACACCGCCGGGGCCGAAAGCGGGCGGGCGGCGAGTGCGGAAAGACGTAACGGTTCTTGAGGGAGGCCGGACAGCCCCGGCAGCGCTCCCCAGGCTGGCAGCAGCACCTGATTGGCTGGCAAGCCATGGATTTCAGTCCGATCCTGGAGGAGCTGGAGGCCAATGCCAAGCGCAGCCGGGAGTTGCTGCGGGGCAGGCGGCTGGTGTTCTGCCTGGGGAACCGGGCGCTGCTCACCCTTCTGGCCCAGCAGGCCAGATCATCGGCCCGGGTGCTGGCGGCCAACACCACCGCCCGGGAAGCGAGCGCAGCCGTGGCCTCCGAGAAACCCGACATGCTGATGATCGGTGATCTGCTGGAGCAGGGGGACGGCATCGAGACGGCGATCGCCCTCAAGGCCCAAAACCCTGAGCTGCGGGTGCTGCTGTTGATCAACCGGCAGCATCGGCTGCATGCCCTGCGGCGCGCCATCGACGCGTTTTGCGATGGGCTGGTGCTTGAGTCGAGCTTCGGCTCCGGAGCCTTGCTGGCAGCCCTGCACGTGGTGAGTGGTGGCGGCATCTATGTGGACAAGCCCCTGCGACCGGAATTCCGGCGGGGTCACGAGCAAGGTGGGCCGCGCCAGAGCCTGAGTGAGCGGGAACTCCAGGTGCTCACCCTGGTGGCCGCCGGTGAGACCAACGGCGAGATCGGCGAGAGGCTCTTTCTCGCCCCGGATACGGTGAAAACTCATCTCAGCAATCTGCTGGACAAACTGCCGGCCCGGGATCGCACCCATGCCGCCGTACTGGGACTGCGCTGGGGCTTGATCGACTGGCCTGAGGCCGAAGCCTGTCGCTAACTTCGGCTGACAGCCGCTTCGGGACAGCTCACCATGGCCAGGCGCCACTGGCTGGATCCCCTGGCGCGACGGTTGCTGAGGGCCAGCGGCCAGCTTCCGGCAGCCCAGAACAGCGACGCCGCACGCAAACCCGCCGCAGCCACCGCCGACGCTTGCCAGCAGAAACGAGGTATCGAGATCGAGCGCGAGCTGCTGGCCCTGAAACTGCGCCAGGACCCGGCCCGTCCTCTTAGCACTGCCGAGGAAGTGGAGCAGGCCGCCGCCCTGGGCTGGCGGCTGGATGTGAACCGGGCCTGCGCCGCTGACTGGAACCGGCTGCCCGGGATCGCAGCTGACCAGGTGGATCTTCTGTTGCGCCTGCAGGCCGGGGGCGTGCAACTGAGTGGTGCGGAAGACCTGCAACGGCTGCTGGATCTGCCCGGTCCCCTGCTGCAGAGCTGGCTGCCGGTGCTGCTGTTCCGCTGGTATGGCGAACCGGCGTCGCCACCGGCTGCCCTCAGCCGGCTCGATCTCAACCGGGCCGGCTCCAGTCAGCTCGAGCGCCTGGGCCTCTCCGCCGAGCGCCGCCAGAGGCTGCTACGGGAACGGGCCCGGCGCCCCTTCCGCGATCTGGCCGACCTGCAGCAGCGGCTGCACCTCCCCCCCGAACTGGTGGAGAACTGGATCGGCAAGGTGAGCTTCAGCGCCAGCCAGGCCGGACCGGAGCTGCCGCCGGCACACCGCGGCGCCTGAGGACGGCAGTCAGCCATGGGGGGAGCACGCCAGGGGGAATTGTTTGCCGCAACGGCGGGGCTTTCGGGGGCCGGGACCAGGGCGGACCTGCCCCTGCTCCGCCATCAGCTGCAGGCCTGGCAGCGGGCCCTGGCCCGCCACCAGGCCCCGCTGTTCGCAGGCTGCGCTGCGGGGGGTCATCAGGTGGGGCTGTTCGACCACCCTCAAGCCGCTTTCCCCGCCCAGGCCCAACCCGCCCTCAATCCCCTGGAGCTGCGGGCCCAACCCCTGAGCTTCTGGCGCTGGCCCGAACCGCCCCAACGCGGCGCGGCCCTCTACTTCGTGCTCGACCGGGCACCGATCGGACCGGACCAACGGGACCAGCCCCTGCTGCTCTACGTGGGCGAAACCGGCCGGGCTGATCGCCGCTGGAAAGGCGAGCACGATTGCAAGCAGTATCTGGCTGCCTACAGCGAGGCCCTGGCGCAGGTGGACCTGGCCGCCAGGCTGAGCATCCATTTCTGGCTCGACGCCCCTGACGCACTCCGCCAGCGCCGGACGCTGGAGCAGGCCCTGATCCAACGCTGGCTGCCTCCGTTCAACAAGGAAACCCGCGAACGCTGGGCCACCCCCTTCACCGCTGATGGCAGCTGAAGCCGCTGGCTACCATCACGGCCCAGACCGGCCCCTGCCATGCAGTTTCGCTGCCTCCCCGATTCGCTCACTGCCACCCTCGGCCAGTGGAGCGGGGACGCTCTGGCGGTGGGCCTGTTCACCAGCGGCGAGCAGCGGCCGGAGCACCCCCTGCGCAGCGAGCTGCTGGCAGCCTTCGGCTCCGACCTCCAGCAACGGCTGGAGCAGCGCCGGTTCAAGGCGAAGCCAGGGGAGTGCCTGAGCTTTGAGCGGCTTGGGGCCGCTCCATCGGTCCTGATTGTGGTGGGTCTGGGCGACCCGGCCGACTTCGACCTGGATGGCCTGCGCGCGGCGGCCGCCAGCGTTGCCCAGGCCGCTGCCACAGCGACAGCCGAGGACCTGGCTGTGGCCCTTCCCTGGGAAGACTTTGAGAGCGACGCCGCCTGCAGGGCCATGGCCGAGGCCGTGCGGCTGAGCCTGTACAGCGACCAGCGCTTCAAGAGCGAACCGGAGCCCAGGCCCCTGCCGGCCCAGGTGTCCCTGATCGGCCTGCCCGCCAGCTGCGCCCAGGTTCTCGACACGGTGAGCGCCACCTGTGCAGGCGTCGAGCTGGCGCGCCAGCTGGTGGCAGCCCCCCCCAATGTGGTTACCCCTCAGCATCTGGCCGACACGGCTGACGCCATGGCCCGCGACCACGGCCTGGAGCTGCGGGTACTGGAGCGGGACGACTGCGAGGCCCTGGGCATGGGCGCCTATCTGGGCGTGGCCAAGGGCTCCGATCTGCCACCGAAATTCATTCATCTCACCTACCACCCCGCTGGCGGTGCCCAGCGGCGGGTGGCGCTGGTGGGCAAGGGACTCACCTTTGATTCCGGCGGCTACAACCTCAAGACCGCCGGCTCCCAGATCGAGATGATGAAATACGACATGGGCGGCAGTGCGGCCGTGCTCGGTGCCGCGAGAGCCATCGGCGAACTCAAGCCCGAGGGGGTGGAGGTGCACGTGATCGTGGCCGCCTGCGAGAACATGATCAATGGCAGCGCCGTGCATCCGGGCGACATCCTCACCACCTCCAACGGCAAGACGATCGAGATCAACAACACCGACGCCGAGGGACGCCTCACCCTGGCCGACGCTCTGGTCTACGCCTGCAAGCTGGAGCCGGATGCGGTGGTGGACCTGGCCACCCTCACAGGGGCCTGCGTGATCGCCCTGGGTGAGGAGATGGCGGGGCTGTGGTCATGCAGCGACGGGCTGAGCCAGGCCCTGCAGGCCGCCGCCGCCACCGGTGGTGAAACCCTCTGGCCCATGCCCCTTCGCCGGTCCTACAAGGCTGGCCTCAAAAGCCCCGTGGCCGACCTCAAGAACACCGGCCCGCGCCCCGGCGGCTCGATCACCGCAGCACTCTTTCTGCAGGACTTCGTAAGCAAGGGTCTGCCCTGGGCCCATCTGGACATCGCCGGCACGGTGTGGAGCGACAAGGGCCGGGGCATGGATCC